>JALTDM010000258.1 GCA_027074135.1 Bacteroidales bacterium | reverse complement strand
GAATAGAAAATTATGACAATGATGAAGATATAGAATGGTTGTCAAAAAAGATTATAAACCTTAGAATCTTTAATGATAAAAATGGCACTATGAATTTATCGGTAAAAGATATCGACGGAGAAATATTGATAATAAGCCAGTTTACCTTACACGCATTAACAAAAAAAGGAAACCGTCCTTCCTATATTAGAGCGGCAAAACCCGAAATTGCAATACCTTTTTATGAAAAGTTCATAAAATCTGTATCTGAAAAATTGGGTAAAGAAGTGAAAACAGGAATTTTTGGAGCCCATATGGTTGTAAATTTAGTCAATAATGGTCCTGTAACAATTATAATAGACAGCAAGCAGAAAAACTTTTAAGAAAACATTTGCAAATCATAATACTTCTTATAAAACCCACCTTTTTTTATTAAATCATCGTGCTTTCCTTTTTCAACAATTTCACCTTCATTAATAACAACTATTAAGTCTGAATTAATTATGGTAGAAAGTCTGTGAGCAATAACCACAGTAGTACGATCCTTCATCAAATTGTCAAGAGCTTTTTGGACCAATTTTTCACTTTCGGAATCTAAAGAAGATGTGGCTTCATCTAAAATAAGAATAGGAGGATTTTTTAAAACAGCCCTAGCAATACTGATTCTTTGCCTTTGACCACCTGACAGTTTATTTCCTCTTTCTCCTATATTTGTATAAAAACCTAGAGATGTTTGTTTAATGAAATCATAAGCATTTGCTATTTTTGCAGCACGTTCAACCTCTTCAAGTGTAGCATTTGGTTTACCGAAAGCAATATTGTTGAAAAATGTATCATTAAACAAAATCGGTTCTTGGCTTACTATACCAAACAAATTTCTATATTCTTTTAATTTTACATCACGAATATCAATACCGTCAATATAAATACCCCCTTCCGTAACATCAAAAAATCTTGGTAATAAATCAACCATTGTGGTTTTCCCCGAACCTGATTGTCCTACTATTGCAATTATGTAACCTTTAGGAATTGTTAAATTTATATTTTTCAACACTGGAATATCTTTTCTATATCTAAAACTAACATTTCGGTATTCAATTTTATCATTAAACGATGATTTTAATATAGCATTTGGCTTTTCAACTATTTTCACATCAATATTTAAAATTTCTTCGATTCTGTCTAATGAAGCCATACCTTTCTGCACATTATAATGAGCAGAAGAAAGTCCTTTTGCAGGTGAAATTACTTGCGAGAAAATTATCATGTAACCAATAAACGCTTGTGCTGATAAACCTTCGTAATGTCCCAAGACCAAAGAAGAACCATACCACATAATAGCAACAATGATAATTGAAGCTAAAAATTCAGTAAGCGGACTGGCTAAATTCCGTCTTCTGAATAAACTTACCATTAGTCTTGTAAACTTTCTATTCAAGCTGGAAAATCGGTTGTACAACATAGATTCCGCATTAAAAGCTTTTATGATCTTAAGTCCAAACAAAGTTTCATCAATTATACTTATGATACTACTTAAACGTCTCTGTCCCTGCCTAGCCCTTTTCCTAAGAACTTTACTTATATTTCCCAATATCACTATAATTAAAGGCATTATTAAAAATACAATCAAAGTCAATCTCGGACTTATCCATATAAGACTTATTACATAAACTAATATTGTTATGGGATGAAAAAATAACATTTCCAAAGAACTTACAACTGAAATCTCAATTTCTTGAGCATCACTTGTAACCCTTGTAATTAAATCACCTTTCTTCTCGTTTGAATAAAATGATACCGGCAAATCAAGAATTTTCTTATACATTTTATTCCTTAAATCCTCAACTACCCCCATCCTAACCGGAGATGTAAAATAAACAGTAAGAAACTGAAATAAACTTTTCAAAAAAGTAAATCCAACAATCATCCCACTAACAACAGCTATTGCAGTGGTTGGCCCGTTTTTAATAATAATTTGACTTATAAAATAATTGAAATTATGCATTATTGCCTCAGTGGACAAACTAAAAGGAACAGGCTGAGTAACCAGTTTTTGCTTTTCAAACAAGATAGACAAAAAAGGTAAAACCATTGTTATTGATGACAAAGAAAATATCACGGAAAATAATTTAAAAACTATAGATAATGTCAATTCTTTCCAGTAATTTTTTACTAAAGCAAGTATACGTATTGCATTTTTTATCATTTTTCTATTCTGTTTTTCCAGTATAATTAAATGGTGTTATAGATCTTAATTCTTCTTTTAAATCATTTTTTATTTTTAAACTATCAATAAAAGCAATTATTTTTTCACGATCTATTTTTTCATTTTTTCTTGTCAACTCTTTCAATGCTTCATAAGGTTTGGGATATCCAATTTTTCTCAAAATAGTTTGAATAGCTTCAGCAACTACACTCCAATTATCCATAAGATCTCTTTTAATAGCTTCTTCATTTATTTTAAGCTTTGCCAATCCTTTCTTCAAAGAAGCAATGGCAATAATTGTATGTGCGTAAGGGACTCCGATATTTCTCAACACAGTGGAGTCAGACAAATCCCTTTGCAACCTGGAAACAGGCAATTTTGCCGATAAATGCTCAAACAAAGCATTTGCAACCCCAATATTACCTTCGGCATTTTCAAAATCAATTGGGTTTACCTTATGTGGCATAGCCGAAGAACCAACTTCACCTTTTATTATTTTCTGCTTAAAATAATTCATACTGATATATATCCAGACATCACGTGACAAATCAAGCAAAATATTATTTAACCTCTTTACTGTATCAAAAATATGCGCCATCCCATCATAATGCTCTATCTGCGTAGTATAATGCAATCGTTTTAATCCTAGACTATATATAAATCCATCTGCAAATTTTATCCAATCCACTTCTGGATATGCTACATAATGTGCATTAAAATTACCAATAGCTCCTCCGAATTTTGCATAAAAAACTACATCTTTCAAAAGTTGCAACTGATTATCTAAGCGTTCTGCAAACACTTTAAATTCTTTTCCAAGCTTTGTAGGTGATGCAGGTTGCCCATGTGTATGGGCAAGCATCGGCATATTTTTCCATTTATTGGCAAGTTCCAAAATTTGACCCTTTAAACTCAAAAATTGCGGATACAAAATATCATTTACAAAATCTTTATGCGATAACGGTATTGCGGTATTGTTTATATCTTGTGAAGTAAGCCCAAAGTGTATAAACTCCTTGTACTCACCAAGTTTCAACTTATCAAATTCTTCTTTAATAAAATATTCCGTTGCTTTTATATCATGATTTGTCGTTTTTTCTATTTCTTTTATCCTTTGTGCTTTCTTCAGATTAAATCCGGATGTAATTTTTTTCACATCTTTAATTTTATCTTTTGGGAAATTTTTCAGTTCTTTAAGCCCTAAATTTACAAGTGCTAAAAAATATTCAATTTCAACCCTTACTCTATATTTAAACAATGCAAATTCGGAAAAATAAATATCCAATTGCTCTGTCTTCTTTCTATATCTTCCGTCAACAGGACTAATTGCAGTTAGTTCATTTAATTTCATAAAAAAAGCTTTTTTCACTTTTGTTACAAAGGTATGTTAAATTTCCACAACTTTTATTAAAGACCGGTAAACTTTGATTTCACAAAAATCTTTTTTCAAATTCATTTTTTTCATTTTAATTTGCAAAAAAAAACAATAGCCATGAAGAGAATAATATTCTTGTTAAGTTTCTTTTTAACAACCATATTGATGTACGGACAAATTGTTATCAGCGATGATTCATCATATGCTCCGAATGCTGGTGACGCAATCTTAGAAGCACACAGTGCAAACCACAACAAAGGTTTTTTACCACCACATGTACCATTACAAAGTGCAACAACAGCAGCACCTGTTAACAATCCGAGAGATGGACTTTTGATTTACAATACTGCCAATGCTTCATCAGGACAAGATACTGTATATCCGGGTTATTATTACTGGAATGGCTCAAGGTGGACCAGACTGATTGATAATCCTTATCAAGGTGTTATATTCGGACATGTTGCAACAAACATAACCAGAACAGATACTATACCTGCAAATGGAGTATCTACACCAAAGTGGACAGGTTCATACATAGATTTACCTCCCGGCATTTGGGTAATTAGTGTAAATATGCTTTTGCAATCTGAAAATGATATCCAAACAGGAGATGTAATTTGGGTTCGTTCAACTTTTTGTGATGACCCAAATAATTATGCTCCGAGTCCAGACATTTTACTAAGTACACTTGTTAGCGGTTTATTACCGGGACCTTCACATTTTTCCATGGCAGTAGGCTCTATTGCAATCAACAACACTTCAAATACTACAAAACGTTATTATTACTGGATATCTACCAGTGAACAATACGGCTCTAAAACACAAGATTATCTTTTGAAAGATTTCGGCTGTGGTTCATGGGGAGAAAACCAATTTTTTGCAATCCCTGTAAGATAAACCCCATGTATCAATTCATAAATTTGGTACCAAACCATAAAAAAATTATTTGTTAACGTATATTTTTTTCTTTGTGAATTATTTTTTTTTTATATTTGCAAAGAAAACTTATGTCGTTTAAAATTTAAGCTATGAGAAAAAAATATTTCATTTTGACATTGTTTGTTTTACTGACAAATTGGGGGTTTTCCCAAAATGTCTATTTGAAAAACAAAGGTATCTTTATTAAAGTTAATCAATCCACAAATGTTAAAGTTAACGGTACCATAATAAACGAAAACAACAACAATACTGCCGGAAGAATTTACAATGACGGAAACATCTTTGTCAGCAGTAATATTGTTAATTCATCAACAGACTCCGTTTTTGATGTTTCCAACACATCAGGAAATGTAATATTAGATGGTAATGGTGTTCAGCATTTTCAAGGTAATACCGTTGCCGTAGAAAACTTGTATTTGGCAAACTCCGGTTCCGATACGGCTCTTTCTCTATTAGACAATAATCATATTGTAACAAACAAACTCACTTTCTCAAACAACAACAAAGTTGCAACCAATAATAATTATTTGGTAATTACCAATACCGCTTTAAACAGCATAGAAGGTTACAACAATAATAATTTTGTTTACGGTAACCTCAGAAGGTATATAGATGGTAACCAAACAGACTTTTATTTCTTTCCCGTGGGAAAATCTTTAGCTTCAACAGATTACCACCTTGCAGCATTAAAGCCAAATACTTTGACCGGCACAAACTATGTAGATGTAAATTTTGACGACTTGACAAACAGTAATGATGCCGATTTGGTAGCAACAGAACTCGGTACACAATACTATGAAATGGCACATGAAGGTGTTTGGCATATCAACCCTGATGCAGAACCTACAAACGGAAGTTACGATTTGAGGCTTTATATCGATAATATTGCCGGACTTTCAGATAATAAATTTGCTATATTAAGCCGTCCTGAAGGCTCTACTACTGCTGCAGATTGGACATGTGCTCCTTGCGGTATTGGGAATCCAGGTCTTAGCCCAAACAACGGTGATGGTCGTCTCGTTGCAGATGGTTATGCATTACGACAAGGGTACTCACATTTTTCCGAATTCGGCATAGGTAAACTTGGCTGTGTTAATGTTGACCTAGGACCGGATACTACTTTATGTGCAGGTTCTTCATTAACTCTTTATCCCGGTAATTATGTTTCATACCAATGGTCAACAGGATCAACTGACACAGCAATTGTTATCACAACCAGTGGGACTTATTCTGTAACAGTAACGGATGATATGGGATGTACAACATCAGACTCAATAAATATAATTATATCTTCACCAATTTCTCTATCAATAGTGGTTGACACACCAACATGTACTAGTTCCGGTTCAATAGATTTAACAGTTTCCGGTGGTATTAGCCCTTATACTTATTCATGGAATACCGGAGCCACAAGTGAAGATATTAACGATGCTCAACCGGGAACATATATTGTAACAGTAACAGATTCCGTAGGATGTACAGCAAGCGACACAATTGAAGTTCCAAATTTAATGGCAAATATAACACTTACATTTAGTAACGTAACCGATGTAACATGTTACGGATTAAACAATGGACATGCTGAAGTAGAAGCATCAGGAGGTGCTTCTCCATACAGTTATCAATGGAACAATGGTTCAACATCAAATATAGCCGATAACCTTGCTGCCGGATGGTATTATGTAACAGCAACAGACATAAACGGCTGTACCGGAGAAGACAGCGTAAAAATAAATCAACCGGAACAAATAAATATTGAAATTTCTGCAAATAATGTTAGTTGTTACGGTTCTGCTGATGGAGAAGTTATGACAAATGTGACTGGTGGAACATCACCATATGCTTATCAATGGAATACCGGAAGTACAAGCAGCATGATAACAGGACTTCAACCAGGAGCTTACAGCGTTACGGTAATGGATAACAACGGGTGTACGGATTCTGCACAAGCAATTGTTTCTGAACCTACACCTATAAGAATAAGTGAAAATACAACTGATCCTCTTTGCTATGGCGATAGTGCTACAATTGCATTGCAAACATCAGGAGGAATGCCTCCATATACATACTCATGGAACATAGGAGCAAGTGACAGCACAATTCAAGTTACAGCAGGAGAATACACTGTAACTGTCACAGATAATAACGGTTGTGACACAACCATTTCCGTTAGTGTTGATTACAATGGCTTAGAACCACTGATAGTTGAAGATACCGTAACACAACCAAACGGATATGAATTTAATATTGATTTAACAGTTTCGGGAGGTACTTCACCTTATACATATCTGTGGAATTCGGGAGAAACGAACGAAGATATAACGGTATCAATGGGTGGAACTTATATTGTAACAGTAACAGATAATAACGGGTGTACAGTTTATGATACCGTAGATATAGATATGAAGCTTTTAATACCTACAGTTATTACACCTAACGGTGATGGACAAAACGACACTTGGAGAATACTTAATATAGGAACTTATGATGACGTTACAATAGAAATTTACAACAGATGGGGAGATCAATTATTTGAGTTTCATGGAAATGGATATGATTATCTCGACCCCAAAAACCAATGGGATGGAACATATAATGGTAAGAAGGTACCTTTCGGAGAATACCTTTATATTGTTAAATTAGGTGATGATGTTTATAAAGGAACATTGCTAGTAAAATATTAAGATAAAAACAAAGCAGTCAAAGGGACACTCAAACGGGTGTCCCTTTTTTATTTACTCCTACACATTTTATGAAGATTCATCATTTTTATTACCTTTGTAAAAGAATCCAAACATGTTTTATATGAAAAAGTTTTTGTTTATCATTTTTGCATTTATTTCATTCGTTTCCATAGGACAAGAAAAGTGGGAACTTGAAAAAGACAGTAAAGGCATCAAAGTATATACCAGACCTGTAAAAGGATCAAATGTCAAAGAATTCAAAGCTTATACATACATAAATGCTTCACCCGAAAGACTATTGAAAATTATAAACGATGCTAATGATTTTAAAGATTGGATAGATAAAGTTGATTATTCCAAATTATTAAGACATCCGGATCCAAATATATATATAGTTTATATACAACTTGGGATGCCAATAGGTGTAACTGACAGGGATATGGTTTTAAAAAATGTAATAAAAAAACTTAAAGATGGTGGTTACAAAATAGAAGTTACTTCAGTTAACAATAAATATCCCGAACAAGAAGATTTTGTAAGAATAAAAAAAGCTTACGGATACTGGTTACTAAAGTCTGAAAAGAGAAAGACTAAAGTAATTTATCAATTCTATTCCGATCCTGCAGGCAATTTACCTACTTGGATAGTAAATATGTTTTTGGTTGACGGGCCATACAACACATTAGAAGCATTAAGGAAAAAGTTCGAAGGCTAAAAAAATGAGATTCTCAGACATCGTAGGTCAGGAACATATAAAAGAACACCTGAGAACAATAGTTGAACAAAAAAAAGTCAGTCATGCAATGATGTTTGCAGGACCACAAGGCTCAGGCAAATTGGCTATGGCCTTAGCTTTTGCCCAATACCTGAATTGCTCAAATCCGCGAAACGGCGAACCTTGCGGAGTGTGCAACAACTGCCGCAAAATTGAGTCATTTAACCATCCAGACTTAATTTTTATATATCCCACAATAAGCAGCAGCAAACACAAACAGCATTACAGCAACAATTACATACAAGAATGGCAGGGAATGCTTAGTGCTTCTCCATATTTTTCCCTTTCAGAATGGTTAGAAAAAATTTCTGGAGGACAAACTAACAAACAAGCCTCTATCTTCAAAGATGACAGCGAAGAAATAATCAGACGATTATCGGTAAAATCATTCGAATCGGAAAACAGGATAATCATAATATGGCAAGCCGACAAAATGAACACGGTAGCCGCAAACAAAATTCTTAAAATCCTCGAAGAGCCTCAACCAAACACATATTTTATCCTTACAACCGAACTTCCCGATATTATTTTGCCTACAATTATTTCCAGAACCCAACTCGTAAAATTCAGCGGAGTAAAAACAACAAAAATCCTGGAATGGGTACAACAAAAATATCCCGGATTAAAAGAATGGCAACAAATAAACATCTCCAAACTTGCCGACGGGAATGTTATTTACGCAAAACAACTTGCGGAACTTTATTCCAGAAATGAAACACTTGAGTTTTTCAACATGTTTGTGAACCTTACCCGTAATGCCTATATAGCTGATTTTCTCAAAATAAATGATTTGGTTTTGTCCATTGATGAAATGACAACTGAACAGCAAAAAGCATTTATAAATTATATGACACGGATGTTTAGAAGTGCCTACCTTTTCAATGCAAAACTTCCCGAACTTACGCTGCTGACAGAAGAAGAAACCGAGTTTATAAAAAAGTTTTCCAAATTCGTTACGATCAAAAACATTGAAAACATTTACAATTTGTTAAATGACACATATTATGCCCTAACAAGAAACGCCAACAAAAAAATACTATGGACAAATACTATCATAAAAATAGGGATTTATTTGAGAAGATACTAATAACCCACTAACTTGTAAAAAACAGAAAACAACACTCCTCCGTATTTCCTTTTGTCTTTCAACAGTAGATGTTTAGAAAAGTTGTTTCTTTTGTCATGCTCCAAAATAAGCCATCCGTCATCTTTCAAAATACCCGATTCAAAAACAAAATCAGGTATGGTCTCTATGAATTTTGAGGCAAATGGCGGATCTGCAAATACCAAATCAGCCTTAACACCCTCTCCGGCAAGTATAGGAATCTTTTTGAAACAATCTCCCTTTATCAAACTATAACCATCCTTGTATGCAAGTTGTTTAATATTGGAAGAAATAAAACGGAAATTCTTGAAATCTTTCTCAATAACATACAATTTCGACACTCCACGGGATAGAAACTCATATGAAATATTACCCGACCCTCCAAACATATCCACAACAGTCAAGTCCTCAAAATAAAAGTTGCTGTCCAACATATTGAACAAAGCCTCCTTTGCCATATCGGTAGTGATACGGCTATTAAACCCTTTTGGATCTTTTATAATTTTACCCGAATATTTACCGCCTATTATTCTCAATATTCAAAAAAGTATAAAAGTCATACAAATCTACAGTATCCACCGAATTTAACTTATAAGACAAAAAAGTTTTAGGCACTTCACTCATTACAAAAAACTTTACACCGCCTTCTTTTGCCTTATCTACCAAACTGTTTGCAAAAATTTTATCCCTGCCCGGCACAAGATAAACTTCCACCTCATTTTTGTCAAAGACATATTTGTCAATCACATTAAACAAATGATACAACACATCATTTATACTCTTAAAAATCAGAGTGTTTGCAACCTGCAGTTTATTATCGTCTATAACATACATATAAAAAAAACCATGCCTCAACACAATATAAATAAAAGACTTGCGACTACCCGACTTGTATGTATATACAGCAACATCACAATAAACCGAAAATTCACTAACGACATTCACTCTGCCCCGGACATCAAAAGTGGCATCATACACATTTACAATAGAGTCAAACAGCAATTTATCGTATTGCAAATTTGACTTTTCCGCTTCACCTGTACCAAAAACAAAATCAAACAAAACGTCCAGCTTACCTTCCTCAAAATAAGAAAACGGCAAAACAGTATTACGACGTGTATCAAGTAACAAGTGAGCTTTTTTTACATTCCCGTTTTCTGCCAAATACTTTTCCACCTCAAAATTATCATCGGTTTTCAAAAAATAAATGAGTTTTCCTACAGTAAAATCGTAAAAAACGACATAAAAAAAATTACCACCCAGCTTTATAACCAAGTGGTAATTTTTAATCTTATTCTTTGAAAAAGTTTTATCTTTTACTTCTAAAACAGTCATCTTAATTTAAGAAAACATACTACTCCCAGTTGCCTGATGTTGACACTTCATCCATTGAACCTACTTTTAAAACTTCTTCAGGATCAAAAGGTTTAGAATCCTCACATTCAAACACAGGTTGAGTAGTTCCTGATACCTTTAGCCAACCGGCTTTTAATTTAAATTTAGCACCATTCGTATATGGCACATAAGGCAAAGAATCTACCTTAACACCTTTCAAGATTGAATCTAAAACAGGAATATAAATAGTATCCCGAACAATAAGCCCTTTTCGTACGGCTTCTTGTTCTGTAAGTGAATCAAGCAAAGAATCCGGAATCATACCGATTTTTTTGATAAGTGGTAACGAATCCTGCTTAAGAAAATTCAACAATGTATCAAAACTCCCTGTATATTGTCCTTTAACTTCTCTGTAAGTGATTTCCGCAGTCCTTATATTTTTCAGCCTTTCAATAACCTTGGCATATCTTTTTTCTTTTTCCTTTTGAAATCTGATGGGCTCTGCAATGGTTTCGTAAAGCATCCAACCCAAAATAATTACTACTATAAATAAAACTGCCGAAATTATGGTTCTGCTGTTCATAACAAATCTTTTTATTGTTTGCAAAGATAGTTTTTTTTGACATACATTATGTTATCAAACAAAAAAATTAAAAACTTATTCCAGTGGGTTAATAATTTAAAAGCTCTAAATAAGATTTTGTTTCATCTAAATTCTTCCGTTTAATCATTAGCACATTTTCACATTAGGTAATTATCACATTTTAACAATTAACAGCTAAACTCCATTAGTTCACCAATATCTACCAATACCGGAATATCATAGCCTTCCCAAGTATTTTCCTCTGTTATCATACCAATAAAATGAACTCCCGTTTTGTATGCCGCCTCTTTATCATGAATGGAATCACCGATAAAAAGTACTTTGTCGTTTTTTAAGCCATATTTCTCCAAAATTTCCACAATATGCTTATCTTTTGAATGGGGCGACCCGTAAACTTCCTTGAAATACTTTAAAATCCCTTTTGCTTCCAAAATCCGCTTTGCATCTTGCACCAGTGCTCCTGATGACACAAAAAGCAGACAACTGCCGTACTTATCTTTCAATACCTCACGCACATTATGCTTCAGTGATATTTCATCAATTCTTTTGTTCAGCAATTCCGAAAACTTGTCAAGCACTTTTTGTACTTCCTCTTGTGTTGGCTCAACACCGGCAAACTCACGCAAGTACAACTCCATCCTCTTTTTTCGCGGTATGCCGCCATTGTGCAAGTAATGATAAGCCGCTTTTTCACCTGCTTCTTTACTATAGCTGCCAAAAATCTCACGGAACAAATTCGCATTAAAAGTGTTGCTGTCTATCAACACCCCGTTCATATCAAAAATTATGGCTTTAAGATTTTTTGTTATCATAAGTAAAAGTTTTATTTAAATGGAATTTTCTTCTCAAAATCAGGCAAATAATGTTCTGCACTCCCCAATTCTTGAATCCACCCGTTTTCAAATCCTAGCTCAAAAACCTTGCTTACCACAATATTGTATTCCTCTTCGGTTAGCTTTCTGTTTAAATTTTTATATTTGACTTTAAGTACCGGATAATATTGTGCCATAAGCGACAAGTACACATCACTCCCCCAAGTGTTTGCTATACACTCCAGAACTTGCAGCGAATTATCAACCTCTCCGGGCAAAATAAGATGACGGATAATTACTCCCGACAGCATATATCCGTTTATGTCAAATACAGGCTTTCCTGCAATTTTCACCATTTCATCTATAGAAGCCGAAGCATAATCAAAATAATTTTTCACCTTGGAATACTTTAGCCCCAAATCATTGTAAAAATACTTGAAGTCAGGCAGAAAAATATTGATGTATCCCTTTAACTTTCTGATGTATTCCGGCTTTTCGTAAGCATTTGTATTATAAACGGTTATAATATCTCCGAACTTTTTTCTAATCTCCTCTGTAAGCCGTATTACCTGCATTAAATTATGCGAAGGCGAAACAAATCCTACTCTATAAGTATCATTTCTTTTCAGACACCCGACAACTTCTTGCACAACGCTTTCCAAATCATACTTGCGGACTAATTGCGTTTGTGAGTTTTTGCTTATTTGGTAATTTTGGCAATAGATACACTGCATATTGCAATGCGAAAAAAATATGTTGCAAACACCATTTTCTCCGTTTACGGCAGGCTCTTCGCCTCTGTGCAGCGTAATGGAAGAAATATTGTAGCCGGCATCCGTATTGCAAAAACTCCCTTTTGCCGATTCAAGCCTGTTTGTGCCGCAACTGTGCGGACAAACCTTACAACTTGCCAACTCCCTGTCAAAGTCTAACCTCTTCATACAAATCATTCACCTTACAGGTAAAACTGTCCCAACTGTATTTCTTTTTTGCCTCTAGCACATTAGCCTCAAAATTGACGACCTGCCTTACTTTGTAAAATTCCGTAATTGCACTAGCCAATGCTTGCGGGTTTTCCTTCGGCACAACAAAACCAGTTTTACCGTCTATCACAATTTCCTTTAACCCGCCCACATCGGTAACTATCATCGGCTTGCCGAAATTGTAAGCAACTTGTGTTATACCACTCTGTGTAGCAGACAAATACGGCTGCACTACTACATCTGTGGCAGAAAAATAATATTTCACATCATTGTTAGGAATAAACCTGTCGTGCAAAATCACACGGTCGGCTATGCCAAGTTTATCTAATAGTTCTTTATACGGCTTGTCGTCTTCGTAAAATTCTCCTGCAATAATCAGTTTCACACCCGACTGCTTAATTTCCTTCGTGGCAAAGGCTTGCAACAAATATCTCAGCCCTTTATACGGCTTGATAATACCGAAAAACAACACATAATTTCCGTCTTGAAGCCCCAACTTCTGCAATGCCTCTTGCTTTGTCACGGGACTACCGAAAATGTCGTAAACAGGATGCGGGACAACAATACGCGGAACCTTGTCATTAAACTTATCCAAATCTCTAGAAACAGCATCAGACAGCACCACAAAACCGCGATTCTGCTTTACATAAAACTTTGTAATCTCATTGTCAAAAGGCATTTTTTGGTGCGGTATAATATTGTGTGCCAACGATATAGTAGTAATTTCTTTTTTTATTTTTTTCAGCACCTTTGCCATAGAATAACCCGTAAGCGGCAACCAGTAAGACGACACTACATAGTCAGGCTTGAAAGATTTAATTTTTTTTGCAGTCGTACCCCAAGTAAGCGGATTCATCGAATTAAGCAATGGGAAAATTTCCATATCCGGTTTTGGTGTACCTTCGGGAACATATTGCGTTTGCCCGGGAAACAACAACGACGGATACTGCATCGAAAAAGATACAATTTTACAATCAATTCCTTTTTTTAAGTAACCCGCACACAACGCTTGATTAAAATCTGCAATGCCACCCCGCAACGGATATGCAGGACCCAAAATCACTACTCTATTTACCATATTTATCAAAAATTCTCATTTTGCAGGCATAATGCCACATCACCATACCTACCGATACGGAAATATTAAAAGAATGCTTATGTCCCATTTGAGGTATCTCAAGCACAACATCACTCAAATCAACCACTTCTTGCATTACACCCTTTATCTCATTGCCGAACACAAAAGCATACTTTGCATCTTCTTGCGGTTCAAAATTATCCAAAAACACTTTTTTTTCGGCTTGCTCTACCGAAGCAATCACATAATCTTGCTTTTTCAGCCTCTTTACCAATTCAACTGTATCGTTAGCGTGTTCCCAATCAACAGACTGCTCGGAACCAAGGGCTGTTTTATGAATTTCTTTGAGATTTATTTCAGGCGTAGTGGTAAGTCCGCACAAATAAATCTTTTCCACCAAAAAAGCATCCGCCGTTCTGAATGCCGAACCTACATTCAAAGCACTGCGGATATTATCCAAAACCAAAACAACGGGAATCTTCTTGCTTTTCTTAAAATCTTCTATGCTTTTGCGTCCGAGTTCTTCGTTCAGTAATTTTCTATTCTTTGGCATCTTTGTTCAATATTTCCAGCAAATCTTTTTCTAGTGAATACCGCGGGGATTCTACAATCCTGCCGAGTTCCTTCCCGCTTTTGTCATAAATAATAAATGTAGGTATCCTTTCTATTTTGTATTTTGACATATCCACACCGTCTGCTGTTTTGTCCCTGTCCAATGCAATGATTTTAACATCTTCGTCGTCATAATTCATCAAGTCCAGTATTCTGAAAAAATACGGCACCCACATCTTGCTGTCGCCACACCAAGTACCCATTACAATAGTTATCTTTTTATCTTTTAGCAAGGGCTTAATTTTTGACAAAACCGCATCATCTGGATGAGCAGCAGCATAATTTTCGTTAAACCATTTAGAAAACGGTTCTTGTTGTAAATCTGTAAGTTTGATTACACCCTCAAGGTCATAATCTTGAGCATAAACACTCATTGCTGAAAGCAAGAAAATTAAAACTACCGAAAAAGTTGAAATTATTTTTTTCATATTATTTTGTTTTTAAATATACACCCTAAAGTTCATTTCCCTCAGTTGAGAAAAATTTTTGTAGATGCTAATTAGAAATTAATTATCTCATTGAACAATTAACACATTTACAAATTAGCACATTCAGAACTAACAACTAACCATTAACAATTAACCACTAACAATTATAATATTTTTTATACCACTCAACAAACTTTCTTATACCTTCTTCTACACCCGTTGACGGTTTATAACCGTATTCATTAATCAATTCAGTAACATCGGCATGTGTTTTTTCAACATCACCCGGCTGCATAGGCATAAAATTTTTTATTGCCTTTTTTCCGAGTTTTTTTTCTAACACTTCTATAAAATCAAGTAACCTTACAGGTTGAGAGTTACCAATGTTTAAAATCTTATACGGAGCTATGGAAGTTGATGAATCTGGTACTTCGCCGGTCCAATTTTTATTAGGTTTTGCAGGATTGAACAAAACCTTTTCCACACCTCTCACAATATCGTCAATGTATGTAAAATCGCGCACCATATTTCCGTTGTTGTAAACATCAATGGGCTCTCCTGCCAAAATTTTTTTTGTAAACAAAAACAAAGCCATATCCGGTCTGCCCCAAGGTCCGTAAACCGTAAAAAATCTTAACCCTGTTGTAGGGATACCGTACAAATAACTGTATGTATGAGCAATGAGTTCGTTACTCTTTTTTGTTGCAGCATATAAACTCACCGGGTGGTCCACATTATCTTTTACCGACAACGGATACTTGCGGTTGAGCCCGTAAACACTTGAACTGCTTGCAAATACAAAATGCTTTAAAGCCGGCACATAATGCCTTATCCCTTCCAACACATTCAAAAACCCCGCGATGTTGTTTTCAATATATGCATAAGGATTTTCAAGACTGTAACGCACACCCGCCTGTGCCGCAAGATTTACGACATAATCGGGCTTTACTGCATCAAAAATGTTAAAAAGATTTTCTTTGTCTTCTATAGAAAGTTTAACGAATGTATAATTTAACTTTTTACTCTCAACAGGCTTGCCGTATTCTATTTTTTCAATATCAATACCGGCTTCTGTGAGTCTGTCGTATTTTAATTTTACATCATAATAGTCATTTATATCATCAATTCCCCAAACATCATAACCTTTGTTGCACAAGTAATTAACCAAGTGAAAGCCTATAAAACCCGCCGTTCCTGTTACCAAAATTTTCTGCATAAAATCAAAAAATGATAATTGTATAAAAAGATTTGAAAATCCTTGTTACTTTTGGCAAAAATAAAACTTATTTCGTTATGATTGAAACAATATTGAAACATAAAAGCATAAGGAAGTTCAAAAATAAGCCTATTGACGATCAAACATTGGAAGAAATTTTAACAGCGGGTACACGAGCCTCTACAACAGGCAATATGCAGGTTTACAGCATAATAGTTTCCACAGACGAATGCCTCAAAAAGAAACTATGGGAAGTACATTTTAAGCAAGATATGGTGTTGCAAGCACCTGTAATTCTCACTTTTTGTGCAGACTTCAACAGATTTACCAAATGGTGCAAATTGCGTAATGCCAATGCAGGATACGACAACTTTTTGTCATTTTACACTGCTTCAATAGACGCCTTGCTTGCCTCACAAAATGTGGCACTTGCCGCCGAAGACAAAGGTCTTGGAATTTGCTATCTCGGCACAACAACATACATGGCCGACGAATTGATAGACATATTACACCTGCCCGAACTTGTGATGCCTGTAACCACAATTGCACTTGGTTATCCCGACGAAGACCCGCCACTAACAGACAGGTTGCCTCTTGATGGTGTAGTTCATTACGAAGTGTACACCGATTATTCGGCAGATAAAATAAACGATATTTACCACGAAAAAGAAAACAATCCCGTTTACAAAAAGTTTGTGGAAGAAAACGGGAAAGAAAACCTAGCACAAGTATTTGCGGAAGTCAGATACAAAAAAGAAGACAACGAATTTTTCTCCGAAAAACTATTGAAAACATTAAAAGAGCAGAAGTTTATCAAGTAACAACAAAAGCAACATCGGGTCTATGCAATCCCGATGTTGTTTCATAATTCATTTCACGCTTTTAAACTACTTCAAGTAACATTTCAGAAAAAAAATTGTATTTTTGAAATACATTTCACAAAGAGTAATAATGAAAAGACTTTTTTATTTTTTTCTATTCAGCCTGCTGATCTTAAATACATTAAGCGCAAATAAGATTGACAGCCTGAAAAATATTATAAATTCCACCAAACAAGATACCATAAAATTAAAAAACCTGCTAAAACTTTCATATCTCTATACAAACCACTCGCTTGACAGTGCCATAAAATATTATAAACAAACAATAGAACTGGCTAAAAAACTTAAATCATACAAACTTTTGACAGAAGCATACAGTAAAGCAGGAGTTACTTATTTTATTTATGGGAATTATGACAAAGCAATTGATTTTTTTAACAACTCAATTGAAATTGCCAAAAAAACCGGTGATAAAGAAAGTATTGCAGGCACACTTGGAAATATTGGGGTAATTTATTACAAAAAAGGAGATTACCCCCTAGCAGTTAACTTTTATTTAAAAGCATACCGCATCAGCAAGAAAATAGGCGATAAAGAAGCAATGGCAAATAACCTTGGCAACATAGGGCTAATTTATTACATTCAGAATGACTATAAAAAGGCACTCTCCTACTACCACAAAGCACTAAAAATCAATAAAAAAACAGATAACAAGTCCGGCATTATAAATAATCTGACCAACATAGGTATAGTTTATTATTACAATGGGAATTATATAAAAGCCTTGGATAATTATTTTAAAGCACTAAAATTAGCAGAACAAACAGGGAATAAACGTGTAGAAGCCGCAATACTCGGAAACATAGGAATGGTATATGACGACCAGGAAAATTACAAAAAAGCTCTGGAATATTATTTAAAAGCATTGAAAATAAAAGAAGAACTTGGAGATAAAAACGGTATAGCCATAAATCTAATGAACATAGGAAATGCTTACACCCAACAAGATTTGCCTAAAGAAGCCTTGGAATATTACTCAAAAGCACTTAAAATTTACGAAGAACTGAATGATATTAGCGGTATTGAAACAGCAACTTTAAATATCGGTATTGCACTTAACAAACAAAATAAATTTGATGAAGCAAAAAACTACTTTGACAAAGCTCTGAAACTGGCAAAAGAAATTGACGATAAAGAAGGACTGGCAATAACTTACGGCAATTTAGGCATAATGGCACTTAAACAAAAACAATACGACAGAGCAATATCATACTTGAAAAAAGCCATTGTACTAGGAAAAGAAATAAACACAATTTACCATTTAAAGGATTTTTATAAAAACCTGTCGGAAGCATATTACGGTAACCACAAATATAAAGAATCTATATCTGCATACAAAAATTACATAATGTATCGTGACAGTGTGATAAG
>JALTDM010000257.1 GCA_027074135.1 Bacteroidales bacterium | reverse complement strand
TAGTTAAACTAAAAAACTAAAAAACTATGAAAAAAATTATTTTATTGTTTGCGTTTGCAGGAATGATTTTCGGCGCAAATGCACAAAAAATTGACGGAGTTTCAGGTAAAAATGTAAAAAATGTAAAATTAGCTCCAACAACAACTAAAGCAACTTGTGATACACTCAACCCCGTTGCAGGTGATACTTTAACTGTTTATATAACAAATAACGGTTACTTATTCGGAGTTAACGAATATAACACTGAAAGCAATGGTGAATACTTTACTTACACCGGCACAGGTACACAATTAGGTGAAATGTTTGTTTATTTCTATAAAGGTTATGATAGTGGGAATAATGGAAACGTTACATTCAATGTTTACCAACCATTAAATGACACAACTCCTGGTACTCTATTAGCATCTCAACAAGTTCCTATTTCTCAAATAGCAACAGATGCTGATAGTAGCACAATGACTCATGTTGTGTTTGATACACCTGCATCTATTAGTGGTAATTTTATTATTACAATTGATAACCCAACCAATGGAGATACTATTGCAATAGTTTCTAATACAAATGGTAATTCTACAGCACCTGATGAAGCGCTAATTAAATACAATGGTTCTTGGAGTCCTGCTAAATCTCTAACAGGCTTAGATGTATCTTTAGCAATTTTCCCAATTGTTTGTGAAACCACAACTTCAGTTGACAATGCAGAACTTACAAACGTTGTTATTTATCCTACATTAACAAAAGGTAAAGTTCTTTTTGGAGGTGTTAAAAATGCTACTGTTGAAGTTTACGATGTAACAGGTAACAAAGTTGCTGAATTTAACAATGTAACACGCAACATAAACATTGCCAACCTCAACAATGGTATTTATATTTTGAAAATTTCTGATAATGGAAAAGTACTGAACAAGAAAATTGTTCTTCAAAAATAATTTCAAGTAAATCTTGTTAACTTTAAGGGTGGCTTTTTGCCGCCCTTTTTTATTTTCGCACTTATGAACTCATCCGTCACAGGACTATACATACATGTACCTTTCTGTAAATCAAAATGCCCGTATTGTGATTTCTACTCAACAGTAAAAATAGAATATACCAATGATTTTGTTTCCGCATTACTAAAAGAAATAAATCTGAAGAGAAACCTACTCGACACCAACAAACTCACTTCCGTATATTTCGGTGGCGGTACACCTTCAATACTTTCGGATAAACAATTGGCTACAATTTTTGATACTGTAAATAAACATTTTACAATTTCCGTAGATGCAGAAATCACCTTTGAAATAAATCCCGAGAATGTAACTAAAGGAAATGTAAAACTGTGGAAATCACTTGGAATTAACAGGATAAGCATAGGTACACAATCTTTTGACGATAATATTTTGAAGTTTCTCGGTAGAAAGCATTCCGCAGCAAAAAATATTGAAGCTCTGAATCTATTGACTGAAGTAGGTTTTACAAATATTTCGGCAGACATCATTTACGGTATTCAGGGATTTGATATCCAAACCATTGAAAAGTCACTGGAAACACTTATAAATCATGGCATCAAACACATTTCAGCTTATCATTTGAGTATTGAACCAAACACGGTTTTCGGCATACTCCATAAAAAAAACAAACTCGAAACACTAAGAGACGACGATAGTTTAACGCAATATCTATTAGTTTGCAACATACTGAAATCCAACGAATACAATCATTACGAAATTTCAAATTTTTCAAAAAAAGGTTTTGAATCGAAACACAATTCTGGTTACTGGTTCGGAATGAAATACATCGGTGTAGGTCCTTCCGCCCATTCTTACACAGTAGATAAAAGATTATGGAATATTGCAAATGTTTACAAGTACATCAAAAGCATAAATAACGGGGATAATGACTTTTCCGAAGAAGAAACACTTACAACAAAAGACAAATTCAACGACTATGTAATCACTTCCCTCAGAACTTCCGAAGGTATGTCTTTAAACCATATCAAAAATTTCTTTGGCAATCAATACCACGAACATGTATTAAAAAAGTTAAAAAAATATAAAGACCTGCCAGAGCTACTGATTTTTGACAAAGATAAAATAATCCTGACTGAAAGAGGAATGTTTGTATCCGACGGAATTATGGCAGATTTTATGATTTAAGGCTACTAACACCTATACAACCTACATAAATTTAAGTTACTTTTGCAGCCAATTACAAATTGAACAATGTCAACCGAAAACTTCATTCTGTAAATATTATTACAAATATAAAACACATGAAAACAGCCAAAGTTTTATTGATTTACACAGGCGGAACAATAGGGATGATGACTGACCCCGCTACAGGCACTTTAAAACCGTTTGACTTTGCCAATATTTTGAAGTATATACCAGATCTTAATCAATTTGACATAAAAATTAACTTTATCTCTTTCGACAGGCCTATAGATTCATCAGATATAAATATCCCGGACTGGATAAAACTCGTGGAAATTATTCAAAGAAATTACAATTCATACGACGGCTTTGTAATATTGCACGGCACCGATACAATGTCGTTTACCGGTTCAGCTCTCAGTTTTTTGATTCAAAACATAAGCAAGCCGGTTATTCTCACGGGTTCACAACTTCCCATTGGTATGATTCGCACAGACGGAAAAGAAAATCTAATTACTTCCATACAAATTGCAGCAGACAAGTTTGAAAACGGCAAAGCAAAAGTACCCGAAGTATGCATTTACTTCGATGCAAAACTCCACCGTGCCAACAGAACAACTAAATATAACACAAATTATTTTGATGCCTTTGCTAGCCCAAACTATCCCGCCTTAGCGGAAGCAGGCATAGACATTACTTACAATTTTAAACACATCTATTATCAACAATTGGACAGACTACCCGCATTCTACAAGCAAATGGACAAAAATGTTGCTATTTTGAAACTATTCCCCGGTATGAGTGAAGAATATGTCAGCAGCATCACGGAAATAAAAGGAATTGAGGGATTGATTCTTGAGACTTACGGTGCAGGCAATGCTTCTTCGGAAAGTTGGTTCATCAACAAAATAAAAAACGCTGTTGACAGAGGCATAATTGTGTACAATGTAACACAATGCAGCGTAGGCAAGGTTGATATGGACAGATACGAAAATGGCCGCAAACTAAAAGAAATTGGTGTTGTAAGCGGATACGACATCACTACCGAAGCCGCTCTTACCAAACTAATGTTTTTACTTGGGTCAAAAATGGATACAGAATCAATTAAAGAAACTCTCGGAAAAAATATCGCGGGAGAAATAAGCGTTTAGAATACCATACTACCAATTTTCATACCATAGCTTTTTTACTATTTCCACTTTCTCGGCAAGTGGCAATTTCGCATCTAACCAATGTATTTTTATACCTTTTCTCTCCATACCTCTAAACCATGTCATTTGTCTTTTTGCAAAGCGATTGATTTCAATTTCAAGTTTTTCGACCATTTTGTCATAAGAAAGTTCACCAATAAGATACAGTGTAACCCATTTATATTCCAGTCCGTAAGATAGCAACACATCTTTGCCTACTTCATTGAGCAGTTTTTTTATTTCTTCAACCATACCTTCATCAAGACGTTCAATCAAGCGGTTGCGTATTTTTTGTTTCCTCTCTTCTTTACTAACCTGCATTGCCACAATTAAATAATTTAACGAAGGAACTTTCACTTTATTACTTCTTTGTGTTCCATAAAAACTTTCCACCCTTCTAATCAACCGTCTTTTATTGTAAAAATCAGATTCATTAAGGATTATTCCTTTCCCTAAAATCATCTTTTGTAAATCTTCAAGAGATTTCTGTTCAAGTTCTTTCCTCAAACTTTCATTGGGCTCACCGTCATAAAATTCATATCCCATTGTAACTGCAGAAACATATAAGCCAGTTCCACCACACAATATCGGCACCTTTTTCCTATTCGTAATATTATTATAAGCAACAACAAAGTCTCTCACAAACATATAAGCATTATACTGTTCCCCAGGTTCGGCAATATCAATCAAATGATACGGAATTTTAACTCCTTTAACAATATAATCATCAATATCCTTTCCAGTACCAATATCCATTCTTCGATAAACTTGACGCGAATCCGCACTAATAATTTCTCCATTTATATCTTTTGCCACATAAGCAGCCAATTTTGTTTTCCCGGAAGCTGTAGTACCCGTTATTACCAATAAATCGTATTTTTTCTTTTCCATAATTTCAAATAATAAAAAAGCCCTATCCAATAAACGGAAAGGGCTTTGACATATAAATTTTAACAATTATTTATTCATCTGCTCCTGTACTATCTGCCGGTTCAACACCATTAACTGGTTTTGGTTTTGGAACATAATCTTGTCTTAAAACCCTGAATTCTGTTCGTCTATTAAGTTGATTAGCAAGTTCTTGTTGATCTTCTGTTGGCAAAGACATGATAAATTTCGGGGTTAAGACCTGACCTTCCGGCAAAAATGGATATTTCTTATGAGTTTTCTTATCCACAACCCTAGGCTTGGTTTCTCCGTAACCTTTTGCAACCAACCTATCAGGATCTATTCCCTTGGAAATTAAATATTTCACAACAGATTCCGCTCTTCTTTGCGATAAGTCCATATTATATTTATCATTACCTCTAAAATCGGTATGTGCTGAAAGTTCTATTACAATATTAGGATTTTCATTTAATGTTTTAACAAGTTCATCCAGTGCAGCTTTAGATTCCGGTCTTAATGTTGCTTTTGCATAATCGTAGAAAATATTCGGCAATTCAATAGCTTTTTTCACAGAAGCTAAATAAACATCTTGTTTAAAATCTTTATCTTCTTCAATTCCAACAGTTGATACACTTGCCGAACCATTAAGATAATCTTGCTTGGAAACAAGCACTTGATAATCCGTATTCGGTTTTAATTTAAATTTAAACGAACCGTCTGCTTCAGACAACACTTCTTGTGTACTTCCGTCACTTCCTTTGAGTACAACTTTTGCTCCAGATATAGGGTCATCGGTTTTTTGATCCCTAACATAGCCAGACAAAGTAAATTGTAAAGGCGGTAACCAGAACTTATAAATATCATCACTACCTATTCCTCCAGGACGACTGGAGGAGAAAAAACCTCTTTCCCTATTGCCTTCGAATGTTATACCAAAGTCATCAGAAGGTGAATTGATGGGATATTTAAGATTTTCCACGCGCCATTTCCCGTTATTATCACGTACAGCTTTAAAAATATCAAGACCTCCCATGCCCGGCAAATAATCTGATGAAAAATAAATTTCATTCTTTTTTCTTGCGTATGGAAACACTTCATTCCCCGGCGTATTAACTTGAGGACCTAAATTTATAGGTTCCCCCCAAGGTTTGGTTTTCTTTTCACGTTTCATCATCCAAATATCCTTACCTCCGTAACCTCCCGGCAGTTCAGCAGCAAAATATAAGGTTAAATCATCAGGCGAAATGGCCGGGTGTGCTATAGAAACACTATCACTTGCACCAGGTACGGGAATCAACTCAGCTTCTCCAAATGTTATACCTTTTTTCTTTGAAGCATATATTTTACAACCTACAAATTTATTCTTAATAACTCTACATCTCGTAAAATACAAAGTATTTCCCTTTCTGTTTACAGAAGAGGCTCCTTCATCATCTTCAGTATTTACAAAATCGCCCGGCAGAGGTGCGGGGATACTCCATTTACCCTTTCTGTCTTTTTTACTAAACCACAAATCAGTAAAACCAAATCCTGTAATCTTATTAGTTCTGTTACCCTTTGATCCCGGCCTGTTAGAAGAGAAAATCACCATATTAAATTTTTTCGTAGCATATGTTGGAGAAAAATCTTCAAATCTGGAATTAAACATAGCCATATTTTCAACTTTGTATCTAGTCGGGTGTGCTATCCACTGAGCAGACATCTTACTTGATTTGATACCGATATCCGCTCTTTTATCATTAGGAACCATTTGCTTATACTTCTTGTAGTATTTTATAGCCTCCTCAAATTTCCCGTTTTTCTTTAATTCATTGGCATAATACAAATAAACTATAGGATCCGGATATTTAACCATAATAGCTTTTCTAAACCACAATTCTGCAGACCTTGGCTCATTTTTGGCAGAATAACATTTACCAATTTTAAATACCATATCAACTTTTCTGGCATTATTTTTTTCTTTTGCATAAGCTTTTTTGTAATAATTAATAGCTGCAGCATATTCTCCTATTTCATATGCTTCATCACCTTTTATTTCATCCTTACTCTTTTTTTGAGCAAATGCAGTTGATTCTACAAAAACAAAGCTTACCGCAAAAAACAAAAGATACTTAATGATTTTCATAGTCTTATATCT
>JALTDM010000256.1 GCA_027074135.1 Bacteroidales bacterium | reverse complement strand
TTTAGGTTTTTCTTCAACTTTTGTTTCTTTCTTTGCTGAAGCCTTAGGCTCTTCAACTTTTGTTGTTTTAGTTTCTTCAGGTTTCGATGTTTTAGCTTCTGATGAGGTTGTTTTCTTTTTACTACCACCTCTACGTACGCGTTTTTTCTTGGTTGATTTTTCTTTTACATAAGTTTCATTGAAATCAACCAATTCTATATAACACATTTCTGCGGCATCACCCAAACGGTTACCCAACTTTATAATTCTGGTATATCCGCCGGGTCTGTCACCTACTTTGGTGTTAACATCCCTGAATAATTCTTTTACAGCTTCTTTATCCTGGAGATATTTAAATACCATCCTTCTTGAGTGCGTTGTATCTTCCTTTGCTTTTGTTATAATAGGCTCTACAAAAGATCTCAAAGCTTTTGCTTTTGCCACAGTTGTTTTAATTCTCTTATGCAAAATTAGAGAACTAGCCATATTCCTGAGCATTGCTTTTCTATGCGCACTCGTCCTACCTAAATGATTAAGTTTTTTTCCGTGTCTCATCGCTTATTCTTTATCTAATTTATACTTTGAAACATCCATTCCGTATGACAACTTATAGTTTTTCAACAAATTGTCTATTTCAGTAAGAGACTTCTTACCAAAATTTCTGAATTTGAGTAGATCTTCCCTTTTATATTGCACCAAATCACCCAATGTATTAACATCAGCAGCTTTCAAACAATTCAAAGCCCTTACTGACAAATTCATTTCCCCGAGTTTTGTTTTTAAGATTTGTCTAACTTTTAATACTTCTTCATCAAAGTTTTCTATATCATCATTACTATCCATATCAATAGTAATCTTATCATCGGAGAAAAGCATAAAGTGTTGTATCAGTATTTTTGCAGACTCTTTCAATGCATCTTTGGGTGAAATCGAACCGTCAGTTTGAATCTCTATAAAGAGTTTTTCATATTTTAACTCTTCTTTAATTCTAACAGGTTCTACATTATATTTAACATTTCGTATTGGTGTAAAAGATGATGATACCGGTAAAATATCCACATCATCTTCTTCAATTCTTTTTGCATTATCTTCGGCAGTAACATAACCTCTTCCCTTATTGATGTTAATTTGCATTTGCAACTTAACTTCAGGATCTAGATGGCAGATAACTACCTCAGGGTTAAGAATTTCAAAACCTCGTATAAACTGTTGTAAATCGCCGGCAGTCAATATTTCTTTACCTTCAATAACAACATTTACCTTTTCCGAATCGTGATCTTCTATTTTACTTTTAAACCTGATTTGTTTTAAGTTTAGAAGAATATTTACCACATCTTCTACTACTCCTTTGATCGTAGAGAATTCATGGTGTACTCCTTCAATTTTCACATGAGTAATTGCATAACCTTCCAGGGAGGAAATAAGAACCCTTCGTATGGCATTACCTACAGTAATGCCAAAGTCAGGTTCGAGAGGACTAAATTCGAATTTCCCAAAAAATTCGTTCCCCTCGATCATATTTACTTTGTTAGGCTTTTTAAAGTCTAATAGTGCCATAATTTATTATTTAGAATAAAGTTCTACAATTAATTGTTCCTTAATATTTTCAGGAATTTCAGATCTTTCAGGTCTATTGGTAAATTCACCTTCCAAAACATCTTCATTCCAAGAAAGCCAAGAATATTTCGCAGCTCTTCCGGAACGTATTGATTCTGTGATAACTTCAAGGGATTTGGATTTTTCTCGAACGGAAACTTTATCTCCCGGCTTCAATAAAAATGAAGGCACGTTTACAACGCTTCCATTTACACAAATATGACGGTGTGTAACAAGTTGTCTGGCTGCAGCCCTAGTAGGGGCTATTCCTAACCTGTAAACTACATTATCCAATCTTGACTCCAACAATTGTAACAATACTTCACCTGTCACGCCGTGGCTCCTGGAAGCCATCTTAAATAAATTCTTAAATTGACGTTCCAATATACCGTATGTATATTTTGCTTTTTGTTTTTCCTTAAGCTGGATTCCGTATTCAGAAACTTTTCTCCTTCGGTTAAGACCGTGTTGTCCAGGAGGATATTTTTTTCTTTCGTAATGCTTATCGTAACCGTATATAGGTTCTCCCAACTTCCTTGCAATTTTTGTCCTTGGACCTCTATATCTTGCCATATTACAAACTTTTTTAATTAAATTATATTACACCCTTCTTCTTTTAGGTGGACGACAACCATTATGTGGCAATGGAGTCACATCAATGATTTCGCGAACTTTTATACCCACATTAGAAATAGTTCTAATTGCTGATTCTCTACCTGCACCCGGACCGGAAACATACAATTTCACCTCCCTTAATCCGAGATCATAAGCTTCCTTCGCAGCTTCTTCAGCAGCAACTTGTGCAGCATAAGGTGTATTTTTCTTTGAACCTCTGAAACCTTTTTTACCCGCCGATGACCAAGAAATTACTTCGCCATTAGCATTGGTCATTGTAATAATAACATTGTTGAACGAGGTAGTAATGTGTGCTTGCCCAACAGGTTCAATTTTAACTTTTTTCTTCCTTGTTCTGGTTGTTTTCTTTGCCATATCCCACTAATTATTTTTATTTCTTTACTGCTTTTTTCTTATTAGCAACAGTTTTTCTTTTACCTTTTCTTGTCCTAGCATTATTTTTTGTTGATTGACCTCTCACTGGTAACCCTATTCTATGTCGGATACCTCGATAAGAAGCTATATCTTTCAACCTTTTGATATTCATTTGAACTTCCGAACGGAGTTCTCCTTCGATCTTGTAGTTAGAGACTGTTCTCCGTACAGCATTAATTTGGTCATCATTCCAATCTTTTACTTTTAACATTTCATCTACACCGGCTTCTTTAAGTATTTGTTTTGCCCTTGTCCTACCTATCCCATATATGTAGGTTAAAGCAACAAACCCTCTTTTATTATCCGGTATATCTACACCTGCTATTCTTGCCATAAATCATTCTTTTTTAGAGTTGCAAAATTAAATAATTTTTATCCTTGTCTTTGTTTAAACCTTGGATTTTTTTTGTTAATGACATAAAGTCGTCCTTTTCTTTTAACGATCTTGCAGTCTGCACTGCGTTTTTTGATAGATGCTCTTACTTTCATTTCTCTAAGATTTTATTTATATCTGTAAACAATCCTTCCTTTTGTTAAATCATAAGGTGATATTTCAACCTTAACTTTATCTCCTGGCAAAATTCGAATATAATGCATTCTCATTTTCCCCGAGATGTGAGCAGTTATTATGTGTCCGTTTTCCAACTGGACGCGAAACATTGCGTTTGACAATGCTTCTATTATTGTTCCGTCCTGTTCTATTGCCGGTTGTTTTGCCATATTAATTTTTATTTTTTAAAACATATTCAATTATAGAAAAATCCGATAAAATTATCGGTTCATTTTCCGTTATTGCTAGTGAATGTTCATAATGTGCCGCTAAATTTCCATCAGCAGAAACTATTGTCCAATCGTCATCCAAAATTTCAATCTCCTTACTTCCTGCAATAACCATAGGCTCTATGGCAATAACCATTCCGGCTTTAAGCCTTTTACCATTACCTCTTCTGCCATAATTCGGAATAGAGGGTTCTTCATGTAAATGCCTACCCACTCCATGTCCGGTAATTTCGCGAGGAACCGAATAACCAAAACTTTCAACATACGTCTGTATGGCATATCCAATATCACCAACCCTATTACCAGCCTTTGCTTGAGCTATGCCGCGGTAAAGGGATTCCTTGGTTACTTCCATTAGCTTTTTAGCATCAGAAGAAATTTCACCCAAAGCAAAGGTATAAGCAGAATCCCCAAAAAAACCATCTAAAATAACTCCACAGTCAACAGAAATAATATCACCTTCTTTGAAGGTTACATTTTCTGAAGGAATACCGTGTACAACTTTATTATTTTCAGATATACATAATGTAGCCGGAAATCCGTAATAACCTTTAAATGCCGGAATCCCGCCATTATCTCTAATAAACTCTTCCGCTATTGTATCTAATTTTTTTGAATTTACACCAGGTACAAGATATTTGGCAACTTCTGCCAAAGTTCTGCTGACCATTAAATCAGCTTGTCTAATCTTTTCTATTTCCTCAAGACTATAAACCATTACACTTTTCCTCCTAAATAGATGCACCAAATCCACCCCTTCCTTTTATTTTACCGGATTTTACCAGTCCGTCATAATGTCTCATCAGCAAATGGCTTTCTATTTGTTGTAATGTATCCAAAAGTACTCCTACCAAGATTAATAGAGATGTTCCCCCATAAAACCTTGCAAACTGATTATTAACACCAGTCAAAATTGCAAAAGCAGGGAGAATTGCAACAAAAGCCAAGAATATAGAACCTGGTAGTGTTATCCTAGACATTACATTATCTATAAATTCTACTGTTTTTCGTCCGGGTTTAACTCCGGGAATAAAACCTCCGTTTTTTTTCAAATCCTCAGCTATTTGATTAGGATTTATAATAATGGCGGTATAAAAATACGTGAAAACAATTATCAATATTGCAAAAGTAAAATTATACCAAAATCCAGTAAAATCAGCAAAAGCAGCAGCAAATCCTGACATTGATGACGAACCGTAATTCACAAACATCATAGGTATAAACATAAGCGCTTGTGCAAAAATAATAGGCATAACACCTGCAGCATTTACTTTTAGTGGCAAATATTGACGGACACCACCATATTGTTTATTTCCAACAATCCTTTTTGCATATTGTACAGGTATCTTTCTTACTGCTTGTACTAATGCAATTGTAATCAGAATAACTATTAGTAAAGCTACTAATTCAATTAGTAACATTACCAAACCTCCTTGTCCGTTAAGCCTTGCTGCAAACTCTGCACTCATAGCAAATGGTAACCTAGCAATAATACCAATCATAATTATTAGAGAAATACCATTCCCAATACCTCTGTCTGTAATTTTTTCGCCCAACCACATTATAAAAATAGTGCCTGCCGTAAGTATTAATACTGAACTTATTGTAAAAAAAGTACCTTTTACAACAAATGCACTTTCAGGCAATTGAGCATGCAAATTTGCCAAATAACTGGGTGCTTGGAAAAGCAATATCACTACGGTTAAATACCTTGTTATCTGATTTATTTTTTGCTGACCACTTTCTCCTTCTTTTTGTAATTTTTGGAAATATGGAACAGCAACACCAAGCAATTGAACAACAATAGATGCCGAAATATAAGGCATAATTCCTAATGCAAAAATTGAAGCATTAGAAAATGCTCCACCAGAAAACATATCAAGTAACCCTAATACTCCATTAGCAGTTTGTTGTTTCAAAGCTTCCAATTGCATAGGATCTACTCCAGGTAATACCACAAAAGAACCTAACCTATATATGGCTATAATTCCTAATGTATAAAGGATACGTTTACGTAGATCCTCAATTTTGTAAATATTTACTAATGTTTCTATTAACTTTTTCATTCACTAAATAATATTTACGGTTCCGTTTTGCTTTTCAATAGCTTCTTTGGCAGTTCTTGAAAAAGCATGAGCATAAACGTCAAGCTTTGTTTTTAATTCCCCGTTACCAAGAATTTTCACTAGATCTCTTTTATTAACTAATCCAAGCTCATACAAAAAATTAAAATCGATCTTTGATACATTATATTTTTCTGCCAAATATTGTAAGTCTTTTAAATTAAATACTTGATATTCCTTACGGTTTATATTTTTAAAACCGAATTTTGGTATTTTTCTTTGAAGAGGCATTTGTCCACCTTCAAACCCAATTTTTGCAGAATATCCAGAACGTGATTTTGCTCCCTTATGACCTTTGGTAGATGTACCACCTTTACCAGAACCTTGACCTCTACCCAATCTTTTCCCTTCTCTCTTTATAGCACCTTTTGCTGGTTTCAATTCATTAAGTTTCATTTCTTAAATATTTTTTAGATTTCTTCTACTTTTACTAAATGCTTAACCTTGTTTATCATACCCATTATCTGTGGGTTAGCCTCAAATTCAACAGTTTTATGCATTTTTGTAAGTTTTAATGCTTTCAATGTGGCTTTTTGATCTTTTGGGTGTCCTATTCCACTTCTAACCAAAGTAATTCTTACTTTTTTCATAACAATCTAATTTTTAGCCGTTAAACACTTTATCCAGAGGTACACCTCTTTGTTTTGCAATAGTTTTAGCATCTCTCAACTCCAGTAACGCCATTATTGTAGCCTTTACTAAATTATGAGGATTTGAAGAACCTTTAGATTTTGCCAAAATATCCTTAACTCCCACGCTTTCCAAAACAGCACGCATGGCACCACCTGCTTTCACACCGGTACCAGAGGAAGCAGGTTTAA
>JALTDM010000255.1 GCA_027074135.1 Bacteroidales bacterium | reverse complement strand
TTGTAAAAGCTGCTGATAAACTTGAGTGTGTTGTTTACATACTTTTCGCCGTTGCCTTTTTCTACATACATATAGTGCAGATAATCTGTTACATGCTTGCGTGTGATGTTTACTACGTAGCATTTGTCCAAACGATTGCATACCCATGCGATCCACTTGCCTATATACACGTTGAGCGAACGCAGGGTTTCCGGTCGTAGCTCTTTTGTTTTGATTTCCAAGTACTTTTGGAATGCGTGTTGTATTGTGCTGAAACCGTTTGGTGCTTCCTGTTCAATGAAAGGGTTCCAGCCTTCTGCAAGTTTGGCGTTCAGATCTTTTATTATTTCGGTTGCTATCTGCTTGCGTTGGCGTGCGTTTTTTATTCGGTTGAGTTTAATGCGTTTACGCACGAGCTTTCCTGTGTCCGGATTGGTTACATAATACTCTATGTAATGCCCGGATTTGTTTTTCTTAAGTATTGCAGGATAATATTTTACAAAATTAACCATAGCCGACAATTTAGGTTAACAAACTAAACTGCCGGCATCCATGGCAATAGAGACTTACTGTCCCGTTTTTGTCCCGTTTTTTTTCGCCACCCTCATTTAAGTGGCTGATTATTAACACATTAACACCGTCGGGGTGGTGAGATTCGAACTCACGACCTCTACGTCCCGAACGTAGCGCGCTAACCGGGCTGCGCTACACCCCGAAAAAACATGGTGGCAAAATTAATATATATTTTCAAATGCTATCATACTTTTCAAAACTATTTTACTACTTTATTTTTATTGTTTTTGTATATATTAAAATATTGCTGGGCTTTCTCCATATATAACTTATATAATTCAAATTTACCGGTCTTTTTAGCATTAATTGCCGCAGTATAATAAGTTACACCCAAATTATAATACAGCCCGACATCATTGGGGTTGTACTCAAGGGCTTTTTTTGTAAAATAAACAGATCTGTCCAGTCTTCCTTTTAAACCGTAAGCTACCCCCAAATCTTTATATAAACTACCTTCAGTACTATCCAACTTATAAGACATTGTAAGAAAATACAACGACGAATCAATCATATTTTTGAAACGTCCGTAAAAATTACCTGCTTTATGCATAAAATATGCTTTTTGCTTTCGTGGTACTTTAGACATTTTAATAATATCTTTAGCTATTGCAATTTTTTTATCAATATTAAATGTATCCTTCTCATACTCAAACATTACATGCATATTTGAATAAACTTTACCGTAATAAGGATTTATTTTTATGATTTTTTTATAATATACCCAGGTGGAATCTACTTTACGTCCGTCTTCATAATAAGCATTGCCCAAAAGTAGTAATGCATCAACATATCTTGGATGAATATTTATTGCTCTATGTAAATATTTTTTTGCCAGTAATAACATAGAATGCTTTTTAACAGGATCAGGAATTGCTTTTACCTTATCTATTATAACACCACCTGCAGAAGTATTACTTTTAGCACTATCATAAGAAATTTTAACATCGTGTGTAAACAAAGTGTAATCATCATACCAATCAAAATTCCTTGATATCGTTTTAACTGTATATAACAATAAAACAACTGCGATAATCCCTTTTATCAGGTTTTTACTTTTTATCTTAAATAGAAAATACGCTACTGCGATTGCAAACCCTATAGAAGGAGTAAACATAAACCTCTCACTCATAAATACTCCAACAGGGAACAATAAATTTGATACCAAAAAAAATGTTGAATAATAAAAAATAATAGAAAATGACAAAGTTTTTTTTTTTTTGATATAAACAATAGAATAAATTATCAACGAGATATTTATAATCATAGATAAAATCACCAAC
>JALTDM010000254.1 GCA_027074135.1 Bacteroidales bacterium | reverse complement strand
ACTCCCCAACCTTGAAATCCTCTCCAGTCTTCACCAAAGACTACGAACACATTGTCCGCATCAATATCTTTTCCTAGAACCTCAAGAACCCATAACTCGCTGCCATCTTTGAAGATTGCGTGATCACCACCTTCTTCTTCTAACTCATCAGCTCTTTTGTTGACACTTTTAGTGAATACTTCAGATATCTTTTCTTTGTCTTTAGTGATATGAGCTACCCTACTACCATACACTTCATCAAAACTAAGCAATGCATAATAAGTTACAGGCGTAAGTTCTTTATGGTTAGAATACTCGATAGTGCAGCTTTCTTCTTTAATGTCATCGAAGTCATATTTTCTTAACACTTCCGCTAAATCTTTTTCTCCCAAATCTTTTTTTAATTCTGCTAATTCAGATGCTTCTATATCCGCTACAGCCATTATTTTTTCTTTTTTTGTTTTTGTGTATTCTAGTTTGTAAAACATTCTTTTATCCTTTTAGTTTAAACATATATCTAAGTAGTTTAAAGACTTACTTAGGTCTTTTAATTAACAAATATTTTTTTTCTTAGTAATATCAAACTTCTTAATGAATCCTTTCATTGTGATATCACCCTCTAACAATGCTTCGAAATCTTCTAGAAACACTGAGTGTGAATTGAATATTGTTCCTATCTTATTGTAGATAGCTAAACACAACGCTCTATGTTTCATTTTACACTCTGTCAAACCAGTGAATACAACTCTATCAATAACATACTCTACTTCTATAAGCTCAGGTTCACCATTACCATCTTCTTCTATATAGCTCTCCATATGTATAGGTCCATCGTAGATAGTGTCTTCATCAGGTTTAAAATTTAATATTTCTTTGAACTCTTCCCTATCTTCATCAAATACTATAGATGTAGGTAATGTAGCAATAGATAATGGAGATATTTCACAAAACTCTTTTAAATTGTATTTTAAACCAGTGCTATCTATAATTTGCCCTTTAAAACTATCGAAATATTCTTTAACCTCTTCTACTTTGTTTTTTACTCTTTCTAACTGAATATCGAACTCTTTTTTGAATTCTTCTACTGTGACATCATAATTGTAAGTTATCTTGTCTGCTACTGTGTAATCATCCAATTCATTATTTGCTAACATCTTTTTTACATAACTAAACGCATCATCTTTATAATACAACACGTAATTTAATGCGTTGTTAATTTCACCTTTACAATATTTCATTTTTCACCTCCTATTAATATTCTTAAATATTCTACTGCAGCTCCATATTCGTTACAGTCATCTAGACAATCTTCATAGTCATTTTCATCAATGTCTTCTGGCTCTGGAACTCCAATGCATACTTTTCTGCACGCATTATCTACTTCCACAATTTCCTCATCTATAAGAAAATCTACCAATTTGTCAAGATATGTCTTTTTCATCTCATCTATATCTTTACAACTAAACAATTCATTGTCTTTATTGTATGAAGTGTCTGAATAATTCACATATACTTGCACTTCATAGTTATCTAGTTTCTCTTCATCAAACTTTATATCACCATCTTCATTCACCAAGTCTTCACACAATTCTGCAATTTGCTCTTTTAGTTCGTTTGCGTGCATTGTGTATGTACTTAAAAATAGTGCACTTATGTCTACATTATCAGAATAAGATTTTACATCTTCTACTACATCTTCTGCGTCTATATTCCACTCACCCATAGTTTTTACGAGCTTTTTATAATCTAACTCTCCTCCGCCTATAATAGCATTTAATAAATAACTGCAATCATCCATTCTTTATCCTTTTAGTTTGTTTTGTCTGAGCAGTTTAAAGACTTACTCAGGTCTAT
>JALTDM010000253.1 GCA_027074135.1 Bacteroidales bacterium | reverse complement strand
CGGTGCTTTTATATCCATTGCCAGATAATCAACAGCTTTATCATCAATCAGCTGTGCCAGCATATCGGGATTTGTGCCGTTTGTATCAAGCTTAACCTTATAGCCGAAAGATTTTATGCTATGTATAAATTCAGGCAGGTCTTTATGAAGTGTCGGTTCGCCGCCGGTGATTGAAACAGCACTCAGCTTACCGATTCTGTTTTTTAAAAAATCTAAGACCGTGTTGTTATCAATAATAAATGTTGAATTATGAGTTTTGAGTTTTGAATTATCCCTGCTTTTGAGTGTTGAATGTTGAGTTTTGAATTTTGAATTATTTTTATTTTCTTCATTCATAATTATTAACTCATCACTCATAACTTTATTTCTTCCTAATTCATCATTCATAATTTTTCTATGGGTTGTAGTGTTCGTAACAAGTTCGGGATTGTGGCAGTATGGACACCTGAAGTTGCAGCCGTATGTAAAAACTATTGCACAGATTTCTTTCGGATAATCAATAAGGGATATTTTCTGCAATCCGCCTATCTTCATTCTATTTTAAATTCCTTCCTTTGGCTAAACTCCTCCTGCTTGCCGTCGTTCCACTGCTCAACAGGCCTTAGGTATCCGACAACCCGTGAATAGACCTCACACTTTGTGCCTTTGATATTTTTCTCAGACTCCTCAAGCTCTTCAATCCTTCTTTCAATTTCCTGTCTTGTCATTTTCAACCTCCACTTGCCCTGTTAAATTATCTCTATTTAACGGGGTTTGCCCTGTTAAATTATCTCTATTTAACGGGGTTAATTTTAATTTCAGGTTTCTTATCTTTTCTTTTATCTCTTCCAATCTTTCCTGTTTGCATATAGGGCATTCATAGTGTTCCCCGGCTATATATCCGTGAATCGGGCATATAGAAAATGTCGGCGTTATGCTGATATAAGGCAGTTTATAGTTCTCAAAAGTAGTTTTAATAAGCTTACTTACATTTTTATAATCGGTTATCTGTTCGCCGAGAAACAGATGAACAACAGTGCCGCCTGTGTATTTACATTGGATTTCATCCTGCAGATCAAGAACTTCAAAAAGATCATCTGTAAAATTAACGGGCAGCTGCGAAGAATTTGTATAATAAGGTGTTTTGGTCCCGGCTGTGATGATGTCGGGATATTTCTTTTTATCTAACAGGGCAAGCCGATAAGAAGTCCCTTCGGCGGGTGTAGCTTCCAAATTATAATTATTGCCGGTCTCTTCTTGAAACTCTATAAGTTTTTTTCTCATAAAATCCATAATCTCTAATGCGAACAGCCTGCCTTTTTCTGAACCAACCGTATCTTGAATGGGCTTAAAATTCAGCAATGCTTCATTTATGCCCACCAATCCTATGGTTGAAAAATGGTTTTTCCAATATTCATTAAAACGTGCGTAAACATCCCTTAAATAAAACTTAGAATACGGAAAAAGACCTGTATCGGTCAATTTTTCTACTGTTTTTCTCTTTGTTTCAAGCGAATTTTTTGCCATTTCCATTAAAAATTCAAGCTTTTCATAGAACTCTTTTTTTGTTTTAGATGTATACCCTATCCTCGGCATATTAATTGTGACCACTCCCGCACTGCCTGTTAGCGGATTTGCTCCGAACAGGCCGCCGCCTCTCTTTTTTAACTTTCTAACATCCAATCTTAGCCTGCAGCACATTGACCTGGTATCTTCGGGTCTCATATCAGAGTTTATAAAGTTTGCAAAATACGGCAGGCCATATTTACCCGTTGCCTTCCATATAAATTCATATTCAGGATTATTCCAATCAAAATCCTTAGTGATGTTTATAGTAGGTATAGGAAATGTAAACG
>JALTDM010000252.1 GCA_027074135.1 Bacteroidales bacterium | reverse complement strand
GCCAAAATAGCTTTAGCCAAACCTAAATCCTCTTCTTCTTCCTTTGTAAGCATCTTTGATTTAATGTTTAATTTTTTGGCTAAATCCAGAAGTAGTTTCAAATCCTTTTTAGATTTTGAAGTAATGATTGCACTATTCATTTTATTAACCATAATGTTTTTTACTAAAATAATAATATAATAACAAATGAGAATAAAACAAAAATGAGAAAAGGAGCGGAGAGATGAATGGATGATAGATAATTATGAATTAAGAATGATGAATGAAAAGCCGGATGAAGGATGATTGTATGGATGAATGAATGGATGCTCTGTATTGGTTCGTAGTTCGTAGTTCTTGGTTCTTAGTTGTGGGGTTTCCGAGAAATTACCATGCGTTTTTTGCGCATTACTTTGTGTTCTTTGTGTGCTTTGTGTGAGAAAATATTACTTTTTTTCGAAGATTGTTTTCAGTTTGCGCGAAAAACCAATCCGCGCTACAAATCTTAGTCAATTCATTCGTGCATTCGTGGCTTTTCCGGAATCTGGTTACTTACGACTTAAGACTCGTTACTTAAGACTTGCTACTCGTCACGATTATTACTCTTTTTATTCTCCGTGAAAATCCTGCAACAATCCGTGTCATCCGTGTTCTATTGAATTGTGAATTGTGAATCGTTCGAAGGTTCAGAGGTACAAAGGTACAGAGGCCAAAAGGCGAAAAGTCTAAGAGGCAAAAAGGTTAAAAGACGACAAATTAATTATAAATTATGAATGTTGAATTATGAATGAAATAATCCGTGAAAATCCGTAAAATCCGTGTCATCCGTGTTCTATTGAATGGTGAATTGTGAATGAAAAGCCGAGAGAAGGATGGTTGGATAGATGGATGATTGGATGACAGAGAATAGTGAACAGAAACCTTTTAATTTTTAATTGTAAAAAGGTGCAAAGTTTCAGGGGGACAAAATAAACTCTTCAATATTACTCGGATAAATGCCCTTTTTTAATTTAACCTGATATGACCCTAAAAATGTTTTTGAGAATTTCACTTTTTTTAATGGATTAAACTTAAATTCAAAAGCGGCAAATTCTTTTCCCTTGCCAGCTTCAAGATTTTCTTCAATGTAATCTATCTCCTGCTGTTGAGTTGTTCGCCAAAAATATTTTTCAACATTTAACTGTCGATAAGCTAAATATTTTACGCGTTCACTTACGCAAAAATTTTCCCATAAATGGCCGACATCATTTCGTGAGTTTATGCCGGTAAAATTATTTATTACGGCATTTCTTATTCCATTATCGTAAAAATAATATTTTTTCCCCTTCTTTATTTCATTTCTAACGTTTCGTTTTAAAGCCGGAAGTTTAAATACAATAAATGCTTTTTCCAATAAATTAATGTATTTTTCAACCGTAGCACGGTCGGCGCCAACCAGTTGCCCGATTTCAATTGTTGATACCTCAGAGCCCACCTGCAATGATAAGGCTTTTGTAATTTTTTCCAGCAATTCGGGACGAGAAACAGTCCCCAACATAAACAAATCCCGGTACAAGTAACTGCCGCTGAGCAAGCGGAGCAAATCTCTTTCTTCGCCCGGAGTTGTTACCACTTCAGGGTAATATCCGTAAATAAGCCGTTTTTCGAGATGTCTCTTCTCTTCCAATAACGAAGTATGTTTTACCATTTCGGCAAATGTTAATGGGAAAAGATTAAACTCATACGCTCTGCCGGTCAAAGGCTCTTTTGTCGCTCTCGATAACTGAAAAGATGAAGAGCCGGATGCAATTACCCGCACACTCTTAATTCTGTCAACAATTATTTTTATTGCAATACCTATTTCGGGAATCCGCTGAGCCTCATCAATAAAGAGTATTTTACCCC
>JALTDM010000251.1 GCA_027074135.1 Bacteroidales bacterium | reverse complement strand
GGGAACTTTTTACAGTATCAATTGATGGAAAAAACAAAAAACAATTAACAAAAACAGCTTGTAGTGAATACAGTGCAATTTGGCGACCTGACGGTAAAAAAATCCTTTATTTATCACCAAAATCAGGATCAATGCAAATTTGGGAAATGAACCCCGATGGAAGCAATAAAAAACAAATCTCTAATGTTGACGGAGATATTACAAACATATTATTTTCTCCAACACAAAAAAGATTATTGTATACAAAAGACGTAAAAGTTGACAAACAAGTTGTTGATATATATCCTGATTTACCAAAATCTGATGGCAAAATAATTACCAACTTAATGTATCGCCACTGGGATAAATGGGAAGACGGCAAATATTCGCATATTTTTATTGCCGATTACACAAATGGTAAAGTAAAAAATGACGTAGATATTATGAAGAAAGAGCCTTACGATACTCCTTTACAACCATTTGGTGGCATTGAAGAAATTACTTGGAGCCCCGATGGAAACAAAGTTGCTTACGACTGCAAAAAACTCGTAGGTAAAGCTTATACATTGAGCACAAATTCTGATGTTTATATTTATGATATTAAAACAAAAGAAACCACAAATTTAACAAAAGGAATGCTGGGTTACGACCGTAGTCCTCTTTTTTCGCCCGACGGTAAAAAAATTGCATGGTTGAGTATGAGAAGAGCAGGTTTTGAATCTGATAAAGACAGATTATTTATATATGATTTTGCTACAAAAAAAATGCAAGATCATACACAAAATTTCGATTACAGCCCACTTAGTTTAGTTTGGACACCCGACAATAAATCAATGTATTTTGTAAGTGGTGTTCATGCAACTTTCCAAATTTTTAAAATAAATCTTGATAATGATAAAATAACAGCTATCACAAAAGGCGACCATGATTATCATTCTGTAGCTTTGGCAGACAATTGTTTAATTGGCACACGGGTATCGATGATAAAACCAGCCGAAATATACAGAGTAGATAAAAAAACAGGTAAAGAAACAGAAATTTCATTTGAGAATAAGGAAATTTTAGATCAAATAGCACCTGCAAAAATTGAAAAACGTTGGGTTACTACCACCGACAATAAACAAATGCTAACATGGGTTATTTATCCACCTCATTTCGATAAATCGAAAAAATATCCAACATTACTTTATTGCGAAGGCGGACCACAATCACCATTAAGCCAATTTTGGAGTTACCGATGGAATTTCTCAATTATGGCTGCAAACGGATATATTATTGTTGCTCCAAACCGTAGAGGAGTTTTAACTTTTGGACAAAAATGGACAGACGAAATAAGTAAAGACCATGGTGGTCAAAATATGAAAGACTACTTTAGTGCTATTAACGAAATTAAAAAAGAACCTTATGTTGATGAAAATAATATTGGAGCTGTTGGTGCAAGTTATGGAGGATATTCTATTTATTGGCTTGCAGGTCATAATAAAAACAAACTATTTAAAGCTTTTATAGCACACGATGGTGTATTTAATTCTACTGAAGAATATGGCTCAACTGATGAGATGTTTTTTGACAACTGGGAAAATGGCGGTCCTTATTGGGATTTAAAAAACAAAGTTGCTCAAAATTCTTTTGCAAACTCACCTCATAAATTTGTGCAAAACTGGAACACTCCTATTTTGGTAATTCATGGTGGCAAAGATTACAGAATACCATACACACAAGGAATGGAAGCGTTTGATGCTGCACAACTGAGAGGTATCCCAAGTGAATTTTTATTCTTCCCTTCGGAAAGTCATTGGGTATTGAAACCTCAAAATGGAATTTTATGGCAACGAACTTTCTTTAGCTGGTTAGACCGTTGGCTTAAACCAAAAAAATAATTATTTAA
>JALTDM010000250.1 GCA_027074135.1 Bacteroidales bacterium | reverse complement strand
GATAAAAGGGCATATAATTATTATACAAAAAAGGAAATAAACTCCATGCCTATCAATAAAATAAAAAAGATAAACTATTTATACAAACACTCGTTTATTATTCCTGAGGAGTTTAAAGGACAAATTGATCCTAGTACTATAGATGTGAGAAAGTACAGCAGGTATAGAAAATTACATGAAAATGCTAAAGTTTATCTTATTGACGACACAAAAACTTTAAAAGGTGAATCTGATAAAAACAATTTATCAGGGGAATATATTTACCTTATATCTATAGATGAACTTCGGGATGCATATGATAAGATAGATCAAGGAATCTTAGACGTTGACTAATTTTTTTGAAAATTAAAAAATACTTTTTTGTTATGAAAAAAATTCTTGGAATTTTTGTGGTTATATTTTTTTTAATCAATATTTTAAGTTTAAAAGCTCAAACAGTAGTTTTTTCCGAAAGCTTTGAAAACAATGGGAACATTCCTTCCGGATGGACAATTCAACATGTTGTAGGTAACATAGACTGGCAATTCCAAGGGGGGGGGAGTAACGGACACCCATCTGCCGCAGCTTACGGAAGTTATAATGCCGCTTTTTACATTACAGACCATGCTAACGACGGTAGTGTTTCGAGATTAATTACACCACAAATTGATTTAAGTGGCGCTGCAGATTACACCCTTACTTTTTACCGTGCACACGAAATGTGGAACTCTGACCAAGACACATTAAAAGTTTATTACAGAACATCACCATCAGATCAATGGCATTATTTAGCAACCTTCGATAATAATCAAGCCAGTTGGAAAAAAACCACTCTTGGGTTGCCCAATCCTTCCTCCACATATCAAATTGCATTTGAAGGTATTGCTTATTATGGATACGGAGTTTGTATTGACCTTGTAAAAGTAACATCAGTACAAAGATTATCAACAGATTATACTTGTAGTGCACTTTTTTATGATTCTGGAGGAGAAAACGGCAACTATTCAAACAATGAAAATTGGATAAAAACGATATGCTCAGGTGATAGTAGTTGTATAAGAGCTGTCATAGATTATTATGATCTTGAAGCAGATTACGATTACTTACTTATTTATGATGGTGTCGATGCTTCCGGAAACTTGCTTGCTATTTTGAACGACACTTCAGCAGATTTTGATGTTTCATCGACACTTGATGATAATGGAACAGCATATTACGGATTAAGTGGATGTTTAACTTTTGAATTTTATTCAGATGGAGCAACTACAGATGACGGGTGGAAAATGGAACTGGAATGTCCGGAAAACTGTTATCCGCCCAGTTGTTCCCAAAATGATACAGCAGCAGATAATTGCGAATCTGCTACTCCTCTATGTAATCTAAATGGGTATTGTGGTAATACAAGTGATGCATATACTGCAGATCACACAGAGTTGAACACTAACAACGGTGGTCCTTTTTGTGGCACTATAGACAATAATTCATGGCTTACATTTATTGCAGACTCTACTGTTGCACTTATTGATGTTTGGACTGAAAATTGTACAGGAATAGCTCCTTACAATAGAATACATGGTATCCAGATACAAATTTACGATAGTGATTGCAATACTTTTGTTCCTGTTTCAAATTGCTGGAGTCCTAATAAACAAGCAGATGGACGTATTAGGGCTGAAGGATTGACTCCCGGGCATGCTTACAAGATTATGATAGACGGATGGGGCGGAGATGATTGCCAATATTATTTTGCAGTGCCAACAAACTCTGGAGTTGTTGTTGCAAGTGCCGGAGAAGATCAAACAATGTGTGAAGGCGATGTTGTAACATTAACAGCTAGTGGGGGAAATTCAGTAACTTGGACATCGAATCCATACGATCCAAGTCTTGTTGGTCAAGAAAATAATATGACTATTTATGTGTCACCTCATCATACAACTACATATACCGCAACGGTAACCGGTGGTAATTCTTTCTGTTCCGGTTCTACCGCTGATGTAACTGTTTTTGTTGATGCTGCAAATGCAAACTTCACAGGACTTGATTCTTCCTATTGTATAAATGGTAATTCCGTTACACTTAACGGCAACTATGATCCTTCTGGAACATTCACTGGAGACGGAATATCCGGAAATACATTTGATCCTTCTACAGCTGGATTAGGGCAACATATAATTACTTATACCTATAATTATGATGTAGTAACAGTATTTGAAGATGATTTTGATCCTGCTCCACAATCAGGTTGGACTCACGGGGGAACCAATGGAGACTCTTGGGAATGGGGGAATCCACATGGAGGAAATGGTTCTTCCTCACTTTCAAATCCGGATCCCGTTATGGATCATTCATCGAACAACACAGACAATAACGTTTATGGAGAAGGATTAAGTGATGGTGATGGTTCCGGTATTGGAGGATATTATAACAATTCACAAGAATGGTTGTTGTCACCCTCTTTTGATTGTTCAAACATTAGGAATGCTACTCTCAATTTTTGGAGGTATTGTAATGTAGAAAACAATTATGATGGAGCAATAGTAGAAATAACCACAGATGGAGGAAATACATGGCATACTTTGTGGACCGGATATCCTCAAGATGACGAATGGACATTCCAAAGTATAAATATGTCAGCTTATGCTGATGGACAAAGCAATGTTCAAATAAGATGGAGAACTCATTCTGACGGAAGTATTACATATTCGGGTTGGAATATAGATGATGTAAGAGTAACAGGTGTTCAAAACGGAGGTTCTTGTTCAAGTACTTATTCTAAAACAACAGAAGTTGTTGATGAACCATACGTATTTGCCGGAAATGATACTATGGTTTGTGCGTATAATGACAGTATCCAATTACATGGTATAGTGTCCGGTTCTGCAAACCAGGGAGTATGGACAACTCAAGGAGATGGTTCATTCAATGATGCAAATCAGTTAGATACATATTATCACTTTGGTACACAAGATTTGAATGACGGTACCGTGATTTTGATTTTAACATCAGTAAGTTCGAATTCACCTTGTGCACCGGAAAGCGATACAATAAAGATAAATTTATTACCTCCAGATAATGCATTTTTCTCTTATCCGACAGGAACATTCTGTCAAACAGGCTCTACTGTACAGCCCGATCAAATAAATACACCTGGCGGTACATTTACAGTATCACCTTCAGGTTTAGACATAAACTCATCCACTGGTGAAATAAATCCTCAAAATAGCAATGTCGGTACTTATACGGTTACATATACCACTGCAGGATTATGTCCGAATTCTTACTCAATGGACATTACAATCACTACAGGATTTTCTGCCGATTTCCACTATGATAGTGATGAATATTGTCAAGCAGCTACAAATCCGTTACCGGTATATGAAAATAATGGTAGTGGGGGTACATTCTCGTCTTATCCTTCAGGTGTTGCTTTTGTAAGCACAAGTACTGGAGAAATAGAGCTTGCAAACACTCCTGCAGGCACATATGTTATAACAAATTATATAGAAGCCTCCGGAGGATGCTCAGCAGCAGAAGATCAAGATACTATTACAATTTTTGAAGCACCTCATGTTGATATAGGGAATGACACAACCGTATGTGGAGGAGACCCGATTCAATTAACAGCACATCTGAGTGGAAGTGCAACATCTGTGACTTGGTCATCTACAGGAAACGGATCATTTACATCACTTACAGATACTGTAACATATTACATTCCGGCAAACTCAGACTTTAATTCAACAATTGTAATAACCGCAACAACAAATGATCCTGCAGGTCCATGTGATGGTGCTACAGACCAAATATCATTAGTTTTCCACAGAATTCCTGATATTTATATTGTAGAAGAACAACCTCACTGCGGATTATCAGACGGACGACTTGAAGCATACGGAGGTAATGCGGTTTCTCCGTACAGCTACGAATGGAGCACAGGAGCAACTACAAATGCCATAGATAATATCCCTTCGGGAATCTATTCTGTAACAGTGACTGATTATTTTGGTTGCAGTAGTGATACAACAATAAATTTATCTGATGTAAACGGTGCTACAATTTCCGTAACAGATCAACACGATGTAACTTGTTATGGAGACACTAACGGCTCTGTAACCATTTCAATAACGGGGGGCCAACCACCATATAGCGTAAACTGGAATACAGGTGATACTTCGTTGTCATTATCAGGACTGGCTGCCGGAACATATTCAGTAACAGTTTCAGACATTAATTCCTGTACAAGCATGTCAGATATAACCATAACCCAACCAAATGAACTTGTTGACAGTGTATATGTTACAGCTCCAAAATGTAACTCAGGCAATGATGGACGCATAGTTGTTGTGGTAGGTGGTGGTACCCAGCCGTATGTTTACAATTGGAGCACAGGAGATATGATTCCTGCTATAGACAGTTTGCAAAGTGGAACTTATTATTTGACTGTAACCGATGCTAATTTGTGCTCATTAACAGAAGAAATTTACGTACCTCAACCAAATGAATTGTCTGTTTACACTACTATTCATCAGCCTGAATGCATAGAAAATCCGAACGCGTCATTCACAATAGATTCAATAACAGGAGGAACACCACCTTATATCTATATGTTTAACGGCAATCCGCTTGATACGAATTATGTAGCAGGATTAACTCCGGGAACATATACATTAACCGTATTGGATAGTAATGATTGTCAGAAGGATGTGGAAATAACAATTAAAAAAGCTGAAAACAGTTGTTTGATTGTACCAACCGTGATTACACCTAATGGTGACGGTGCAAATGACACTTGGGATATTCAAGGTATTGAATATTACGACAATGTAACTATCGAGTTGTTTAACAGGTGGGGAAACAGAATTTACCATTTTGACGGTAAAGGAATTGAATATGCAGACAGAAACAACCAATGGGACGGAACCGAAAATGGTAAAAAAGCTGCTCATTTAACGGTATTCCTTTACATAATTGATTTACATAATGGGAAAGAACCACTTAGAGGAACGGTAGTTGTCAAATAAAGATAACTAAAATAAAAAGGGCTGTCTGAGAAAGGCAGCCTTTTTATTTTTATCATAAATCACAATAAAGTATAAATGTAAATAATTAAAATCAATCATCCTGATTTTTTTTATTTGCAAAATTGACTTAATTTAGCTGACTAAAGTTTTTTTCGTAAAGAGTGAAGAATAATAAAATAGTTCATATTACCAGAAAAAAACATCACAATAAGCCTGTGTTAATGTTACACTTCAATTATGATCCTGAATTAATTAGGCAGGCAAAAGCTATGGGGTGTAGATGGAGTGCCACAAATAAGGCTTGGTACATTGATGATACTAAAGAGAATTTAAAACGTATTTTCAATTTTTTTAAAGATAAAGCTTATATAGACATTACTGCATTGAAAAATACAAATGTCAATACCGCTAATAAACTCAAAAAAATAGAAATACCGCCTGAATACAAAGCATTGCTGGTAAGGAAAAGATACAGTGAAAACACAATTAAAACTTATTGCAGTCTGTTTAAAAACTTTCTTCAGTTTTATGCCGATAAATCACCGGACGAAATTACGGAAGATGATATTCGTAAGTACCAAGACTATCTGGTAAGCAAACGAAAAGTTTCTGTCAGCACACAAAATCAAGCCATAAATGCTATAAAATTTTATTATGAAAAGGTAAAAGGCGGAGAAAGAAAAACTTATTACATAGAACGTCCGCGAAAAGGAAAACAGTTACCAAAAATATTAAGTGAGCAACAGGTTATTAGCATTTTGCGACACACACATAATCTCAAACACAAAACAATAATAGCAATGCTTTATTCTTCAGGTTTACGTGTTGGTGAATTATTAAATTTGCGAATTCCCGATGTTAGTTTTGAAAAAAATATTATTTTTGTAAGGGGAGGAAAAGGAAAAAAGGACAGAATTACTATTTTGTCAGAAAAACTTAAGATAGTTTTGAAAAAGTACCTTGCTATATATAAACCTAACTATTGGCTGTTTGAAGGCCCTAATAGAAAAAGATACAGCCGCAGTAGTGTTAACCAGTTTATCAAAAAATCATGCAAAGCTGCCGGTATCCGTCAAAATGTAAGCAGTCATACCTTTAGACACAGTTTTGCAACCCACCTTTTGGAAAAAGGTGTTGATTTGCGTTACATACAGACTTTACTTGGACACAGCAGCAGCAAAACAACCGAGATTTACACTTATGTCAGCAAAAAATCTCTTGCAAATATAAAAAGTCCTTTAGACGAGATTTTAGAGTCTAATAATGTGGATGATAATAATTTAGAAAACAAATAACTAATGGATTATAAACGCAATGTTGCAATTATAAAGTCGTTGGGGGTAATGCAAAAAAACGAAACAACAGAACAATATTTAAAGAAACTTACTGAACAAACCCACCACACAAATAGCACATTTGCAATTACTCACAGATTATTTATTTTGTTTAAGGTG
>JALTDM010000249.1 GCA_027074135.1 Bacteroidales bacterium | reverse complement strand
CATCGTGCTCAGCAAAAATTTGCTGCAGGACTTTGTAAATCGGCTCGATTTTCAGCACCATACCCGGCCCGCCTCCATACGGATAGTCATCAATCGTATGATGCTTATCCGTGGTGAAATCGCGCAAATCATGAATATTAATTTCCACGGCCTGCTTGCGGCGCCCCATTTTGATGATGCTCTCATCCAACGGAGCTTGTAAAATTTTCGGAAAACCTGTGACAATATCGATCTGCATCTCAAAGAACGCCCTTAATCGAGCATACCTTCCATAACATGAATAACCATGGTACGCTCTTTGGTATTTACCGATTTGATGATCGACTTAATCGCCGGAATCAACTTCTCTTGACCATCTTCCGTATTCAAGACATAAACATCATTGGCCGAATACGTCCAGACGTCATGAATCGTACCGATAAAACTATCCTGTTCATCAAAGACCTTCATCCCAATCAAATCATGGATGTAATACTCATCCTTACCGAGAGGCCTCAGGTCTTCTTCAGGAATAAAAATATAACGATTACGCAAGGTCTCCGCCTGATCGTAATCATTTATTTCCAAAAACTTGAGAAAAACAAACCTATTCGACAACCGAGCTTTTTCGATCGAATAGGCTTGTTTTTGATTTTCGTGTTCGATATAAACGGTCTTTAATTCCAAAAAGTGCTCGGGAAACGACGTAATGATCTCCACCTTCACCGAGCCTTTAACGCCATGAGGCTTTAGAATTTTACCGATAACAAACATTCTCGTTATTCGAGAATTTCCAGAACAGCACGTTTACCTTGTTTAGCAGAAGCGGCAGCTAAAAGCGTACGGATGGATTTGGCAGTTTGTCCTCTCTTACCAATAACCTTACCTAAATCACCTTCGCCAACGCGCAGTTCATAAACCGTTACTCGTTCACCTTCCACTTCAGTAACCTGAACTTCATCAGGTTTGTCCACCAGATGCTTGGCGATGAACTCGACGAAATTTTTCATATCCACAATACGTCCCTCCGTTTAGTAAACATTCACAACTGCTGTTTTCTTTATGTTCTACTATTATAGTAAGATTCCATCCAAAAAACAAGAATTTTAACTTTCCTGCTTTTCTTCCGCTGCTTGTGTCTGCTCTGCTGTTTGCGTTTCCTGAGTTTCCTCTACTGCCGGAGCTTCCTGCTCTGCCGACTGAGCTTGCTCTGCTGCGGCTTCAGTTTTTTGAGCTTTAGCCTGCTGAGCTTTTTTGGCTTCCAAACGTTTCTGACGTTCTAATTGAAGCAGTTCCCATTTTTTGAACTCTTCCGTAATCTTCGCTTCGTCGGCGCCCTGCTTCATTAAATCCCATTTCAGCCAAATGCCTTTGCGACTCAATAAGCTGTGAACCGTTTGTGAGGGCTGAGCTCCGTTTTTCAACCAATAAAGCACGCGTTCTTCATCAACTTTCACCTGAAAAGGCTCTGTCAACGCATTGTACGTTCCCACTGTCTCGATAAAACGTCCGTCACGAGGCGACCGGCTATCCGCAACCACGATCCGATAGTATGGCCGTTTCTTTCTTCCCATTCGTCGTAATCTGATTCTAACTGCCAAAGTGTTAACCTCCAACTTTTTTTCTAACCTATTCCTAAGGGCATTCCACCTAAGCCCCGGAACGATTTCTTATTCATTTGTTTCATCATTTTCTTCATCTGTTCAAACTGACGCATCAATTGATTTACATCCTGAACGTGCGTGCCGCTGCCATAAGCAATCCGTTTTCGACGACTACCGTTTAATATTTTCGGATTATGCCGTTCTTCCTTCGTCATGGAATTGATAATGGCCTCCACACGCACCAACTGACGATCATCAACCTGCACGTTCTTCAATTGACTTCCAACGCCCGGAAT
>JALTDM010000248.1 GCA_027074135.1 Bacteroidales bacterium | reverse complement strand
TTACATTTTCAAGCTATGGATTTACCTAAAGTTCAAACTGAATTATCAGTATCTTATGTAGATCATAATACATTACAGGCAGGTGGTCCTGAAAATGCAAACGACCACTTATTTTTGCAAACTGTAGCTGCCAAATACGGTATTTATTATAGCAAAGCAGGTAACGGTATTTGCCACCAACTTAATGTGGAAAGATTTGCTATACCGGGTAAAACATTGCTTGGTTCAGATTCACATACACCCACTTCAGGTGGTATCGGAGCTTTGGCAATAGGCGCGGGTGGTATGGATGTCGCTCTCGCTATGGCAGGTGAGCCTTTTTATTTAATTATGCCAAAGGTTGTAAAAGTTCATCTTACAGGTAAGCTTCAACCTTTTGTTTCAGCAAAAGATATTATTCTCGAATTGCTTAGACGTTTATCTGTTAAAGGTGGTGTGAGAAAAGTTTTTGAATATGGAGGTCCTGGTGTTAAGGAACTTACGGTTCCTGAAAGAGCAACTATAACTAATATGGGGGCGGAACTTGGTGCAACAACATCAATTTTCCCTAGTGATGAACAAACTTATCACTTTATGAAGGCAGAAGATCGTGAATCACAATGGAAAAGATTAGAAGCCGATCCAGATGCTGAATATGATGAAATAGTTGAAATAAATCTTGACGAACTTGAACCTATGATTGCTCTTCCACATTCACCAGACAATGTCAAGAAAGTTAGGGAAGTTGCAGGAACTAAAGTACATCAAGTAGCAATAGGATCTTGTACAAACTCATCATACAGGGATTTGATGACTGTTGCCAAAATGTTTGAATATGCTAACAGACCTGTTAGCCCTATGGTAACAGCTGCTATATCTCCAGGTAGTAAGCAAGTATTGCACATGATTACAAAAGAAGGTGCTTACGATTTACTCTTGGAAGCAGGTTTCCGTTTTCTTGAAAATGCTTGCGGTCCATGTATCGGTATGGGTTTTGCTCCTCCTTCAAAAGGGGTATCCATAAGAACATTTAACCGTAACTTCTACGGAAGGAGTGGTACCAAAGATGCAGGTGTATATCTTGCTTCACCAGAAGTTGCAGCAGCAGCAGCTATGACAGGCGAAATTACTGACCCGAGAGATTTAGGTCTTGAACCAATAAGAGTTGTCTTGCCTGAAAAATTCGAAATTGACGATTCAATGATTATTGCTCCGGCAGCGTTTCCGGAAGAAGTAGAAGTATTCAAAGCTCCTACAATTCAATATGTAGGTTATAAAGAACCAATGGAAGACAGCATAAATGCAGAAGTACTTCTCAAAGTAGAAGACAACATTACCACAGACCATATTATGCCTGCCGGTGCAAAAGTTCTTCCCCTCAGGTCAAACATACCTGCTATTTCAAAATTCGTTTACAGCATTATTGACGAAACTTTTGCAGACAGGGCACTCAAAGCAAAAGAAGAAAAAGGCGGAGGTGTAATTGTAGGCGGTGAAAATTACGGACAAGGTTCTTCTAGAGAACACGCTGCAATAGCTCCGATGTATCTCGGAATTAAAGCTGTGATTGTTAAGTCATTTTCAAGAATTCACCACGCAAACCTTGTAAACTTCGGTATTTTACCGTTAGTTTTTGTAAATCCGGATGATTACGATAAAATAGCACAAGGTGAAGATGTAATTATTGATACATCAAAATTTGCTGCAGGTGACGACAATATTTTAACTGTAAAAGTTAAAGGAAAAGATATTGAAATACCTGTTAAGCACGGTTTGAACGAAAGACAAGTTGAAATCATCAAAGCTGGTGGTATTTTGAAATACATCAAAAACAAATTTGAAAATAAGAAGTAACACTGGTTTACAGATAAGCATATAAAAAAGCCCTCATTGAGAGGGTTTTTTTGTTATATGGTAAATTTGTCGTCCTTCAAGGGGGAAGTATAATTTTTCACTTGATAGGCTGTTCCGAATGCATTTCGGTAGAGGATTAAGGTAGGTAACAAGTAATTAAGAGGGCTTTAGCCTTAACCTTCTTTGTTCCGGGGCTAAAGCCCCACATTGGGCATCATATTACCATTTATCCCGCCATAAATGACGGGGCTATTCATTCCCGCAACGCCATTGCACGAATATTTCGTGCAATGAATAATTTTATTACAATTTAAAAATTACAATTCGGTTATTCCGAATTCGAGAATCGCATAAGGCTTGTTGGTAGAAACGGATTTTAGTTCGTTGTGTGCTTTTTCCAGTAAATCTCGTGGTTTAATATATTCGTCTCCTCGTTGGAAAGGTCCGTATGTACTTACTCCAATCCAATTAATGTAATCATCTCCGGGATAATAATACGAAGGCTGGTTCCACCATTCGTCAGGATCACTGTTTACATCAAAATGAAAAAACCAAGTAATATTATCCGCACCTACAGAATCACATAAGTCAATAATATGCCTGTATGCATCTCTGAAAATTTCAGGTCCGTCCGGATAATCCGGATCTCCGTAACCTGTTGTTGTACCAGCACCGTAATATGAGCCGTTCCAAGAAAACCATATACCGTTTACTTCCGTGCCGAACTCAGCAAGCAAATTTGTTCCGCAATCTCTTGCCTTTCTAGCCCATGCTACAATTGCCGAATCGTATTTGCCTTTAACAATGTCAGGCACTTTGTATTTGGGGTCAGCTTGATTTTCTTCAAAAATACTCCTAAACATCAACCTGATAAATGGTGTTTTGCCTTCAGACTTGATAATTTGAACAGACTGAGACGGAAAAACCAACGAATCCAGCCAATTGTTTGAAAAATAAGCCCAAGCTATTTCTTTTTGTGCCAAATCTTCATAATCTTCAAATTTTTGTGCTGTGACTTCGTCTTCGGTATGTCCGAAATAAGGGAATGCAGACAAATATTTTTTGTTTTTGCTGGGTTTCAATTTATTGTTTTCGTCAAATGAGCAAGTTGTGATAAAAATATCATTGTCAATAAGTTTCCTGTATGTCTTTAATGAACGCTTGGAAGAATTTATGGTGAGGTAAGTATTGCCAAAATCTTCGTGCCAATAAGAAATGGCGTAGATGTCGTCATACTTGTCAGATTCTATCTCTGCAAAAAAATCTTTTAGCCACTTTGATTTTGAATGAAACAGAGAGTAGTACTTTTGGCAACTGCTTGATAAAATAACAGTTAAAAAAAACAGTGGCAGAATTAATTTTGCCATAATTGTTGTTTGTAGTTTTTTACAAATTTAAAACAATTTTCCATATGTGGGTGGAGTATAGCAGTGTTTCAATAATTTTTATACTTTTACAAAATAAAATCGAGACGAAGATATGATTAAAGACAAAAACGGACTGATACCAAATTCATATGAACTAAAGGCGAGAGCTGAAAATATTTTTTATCCCGAAAACGAAAATGATATTGAAGAGATTTTTAAAGATTATAGTAGGAAAAAGATTGTTGTGCTTGGTAGGGGGAATAATATTATTCTGAAAGACGATTACTACGGCGATGATTTTATTTTTGTGATTTTGAGGGATCCTTACGGAGCTTTTGATTTTGACGGTAAAAGGGTAGTTGTACAAGCAGGAGCGGATATGAAGCAGTTGTCTATTAAAGCAATGGAGCGAGGTTTGAGCGGATTGGAATATTTTTACGGAATACCCTCATCGCTTGGCGGTGCCGTGTTTATGAATGCAGGTGCAAACGAATTTGAGACTTCACAGATTGTAAAAAAAGTGAAATATTTTGATATTGATGAGCAGAAAATCAAAGAGGTAGAAAATAAGGATATAGGTTTTTCATACCGACATAGTCTTTTTCAAGAATTGAATTGTGTGATATTGGAGGCAGAACTGCAATTGAAAGAAAGAAATAAAGATGAGGTTTGGGCAAAGATGAAAGGCATTTATGACGAAAGGGCTGCAAAGCAACCTTTGGATTATCCCAGTGCCGGCAGTGTTTTTAAGAGACCGAAAGGTTATTATGTCGGGAAAATGATTCAGGATTTGGGATTGAAAGGATACACAATAGGTGGAGCAAAAATTTCGGAAAAGCACGCAGGATTTATCATTAATTATAAAAATGCCACAGGGAAAGATATTTTGCAACTCATAGATTTCATAAGACACAAAGTAAAAGATGCTTACGGTGTATGGCTGGAAACGGAACAAGTGATAATATAAAGCTTCACAGCCTTTTTTTGAAAATAACAGAAAAAAGGGAAGATGGTTATTTGATTGAAATTAAAAAGGCAGGCAAAACTTCCCGTGTTATATTTGACCCCGAACGGAAAATACTTGTTTTTCTCGATGAAAACAGTCTTACCAATTTTTTGCGGTTGCATGAATACCAATTCCGCAAGATATTACACAATAAGCAGATAGAAACTTTTTATCCCGGTTTTACCCTGAATTTTGTTATCTGGGAAAACAAAAATATGCTTGATTTTAACAACAATAAGAAGATTATCACCTTTGACCACACTTCAGACGATATAAAATGTTATGTAAACGATGATTTAAAACCGGAAAAATATTTGTATGTTGACGGTTCGTTTTTAGAAAGCACAGGAAAAGGAGCAATAGCGATAATTGTAAAGGATAACGAAGGTGATAAAGCAGGTTTAATTTATGCGGAAAGGTGTGAAAATGCCGGCAACAGCAACAGGATGGAACTTCTCGCGGCAATCAAGGCATTGGAACTTACCCGTGAGAATCACATTGTCAGGTTGCACACCGACAGTCGTTATGTCAAAAAAGGTATTACAGAGTGGATATTCTATTGGTTTGTAAACGATTGGACTACTGCAAACGGCACAAAAGCCAAGCATATTGCTTTGTGGAAGCATTTTCTAGAACTTACACAAGGTAAAATTATTCAATTCAAATGGATAAAAGGGCATTCGGACAGTAATCCCGAAAATAAATTGTGTGACTATTATGCAAAAATGATTGCCAGGAACAAAGATTAAAAAATTTAATATTGTTTGGACAAAAAAATATACCTTTGAAGTGAAAATTTAATAAAAAACATAAGAACTATGGGAAACGTATTAGAAGGTTTCGGAATCAAAGAAACATTAGAAAGATTAGGGATAAAAGATATTAATCCCGGTGTAACAACAGGTACACAATGGTATGATACAGAAGGGCCTGTAACCGAATCCGTTACCCCGATAGACGGTAGCGTAATAGCAAAAGTAAAAAATGCTACACTTGATGATTATGAAATGGTAATAAAGAAAGCTGAAGAAGCTTTTAAGGTGTGGAGAATGACCCCTGCTCCGCAAAGGGGAGAAATTGTTAGACAAATCGGGTTGGCGCTTCGTGAATATAAAGAAGACCTCGGTAAGTTGGTAACTCTTGAAATGGGTAAGATTTACCAAGAAGGTTTGGGTGAAGTTCAAGAAATGATTGATATTTGTGATTTTGCAGTAGGTCAATCACGCCAATTGTACGGTTTTACAATGCAGTCGGAAAGGCCTAAACACAGAATGTTTGAACAATGGCATCCATTGGGAATAGTTGGTCTTATCACTTCATTTAATTTCCCGGTTGCCGTTTGGGCTTGGAATGCAATGATTGCTGCAGTAGCCGGTGATGTAGTTGTTTGGAAACCAAGTAGTAAAACACCGCTTACAGCTATTGCTACACAAAATATTATTTCAAAAGTATTGAGGGACAATAATGTACCGGAAGGTGTATTCAACCTCGTTATAGCTAAATCATCCGTAATGGGTGATAACTTCCTAAAAGATAAGAGAGTACGCTTAATTTCCGTTACAGGTTCAACAGCAGTTGGTAAACATGTGAGCGGTATTGTAGCGAAAAGACTTGGTAAAGTTATTGCCGAATTGGGTGGTAACAATGCTATCATTGTTTCTAAACACGCTGATTTGGATATGGCAATACCTGCTATAGTATTTGGTGCTGTCGGTACTACAGGTCAAAGATGTACTTCTACCAGAAGACTTATCATACACGAAGATGTATATGAAGAGGTAAAAGCCAAATTACTGAACGCTTACAAACAAATCTCAAAGGATAGGATAGGTAATCCGCTTGATGAACACACTTTGGTAGGACCGCTAATTGACAAATTTGCAGTTGACTTATTTGTTAATGCACAAAAGAAAGTTGCAGAAGAAGGAGGTAAAGTGATTTTCGGTGGTGAAGTGCTTCAAGGAGAAAATTATCCGGGTGGACTTTATGTAGTACCGACAATAGCCGAAGCTGAAAATCATTATAAAATTGTTCAAGAAGAAACTTTTGCTCCAATTCTTTATTTAATTAAATATAGAGATTTTGAAGATGCTCTAAAGATTCATAATGATGTGCCTCAAGGATTGTCTTCAGCTATATTTACATTGAACTTAAGAGAAGCAGAAATGTTTTTGTCAGCTGCAGGTTCTGATTGCGGTATTGCAAATGTAAATATCGGAACATCAGGTGCTGAAATCGGTGGTGCATTCGGTGGTGAAAAAGATACAGGAGGAGGCCGTGAATC
>JALTDM010000247.1 GCA_027074135.1 Bacteroidales bacterium | reverse complement strand
GGATATGTGAATAAAAATACAATTAATGGCTAAAGTATTAAGAATTCTGAACAGATTTAATTTGGGTGGACCTACTTATAATGCAGGTTTTTTGACAAAATTTCTTGAAAACGATTTTGAAACGGTTCTTGTAGGAGGTCAAAACGGTGATTTTGAAGAAAGCAGTTCTTTCATATTGGATGAACTCGGTGTTGATTATAATATTATTCCGGAAATAAGGCGTGAGATAAATCCGGTAAAAGATTACATCGCTTACCGTAAGATAAGAGGAATAATAAGAAGCGAGAAGCCCGATATAATCCATACTCACGCTGCAAAAGCCGGTATGCTTGGAAGAATGGCTGCTTTGAAAGAGGGGGTTCCTATCATTGTGCATACTTTTCACGGACATGTTTTCCATTCATATTTTAATAAATACAAAACAAAATTCTTTATAAGCCTTGAAAAATATTTGGCAAACAAAAGTGATAAAATAATTGCAATCTCACCAAGGCAGAAAGAAGAAATACAAGATTTCTTGGATTTGGAGGATGATAAATTGATTACCGTACCCATTGGTATTGATATAGATAAATTTAAAAAGGGCGGAGAAGATAAACGCTTTTATTTCAGGAAACAATACAAATTGGGAAATGACGATATAGCAATAGGTATTGTAGGCAGGTTAGTGCCGATTAAAAATCACAAAATGTTTATAAAGTCTTTTTCTTTGCTAAAAAGATATCTTCAAGGGTCAAGGAGTGTAAAGGCTTTTATAATAGGTGATGGAGAGCTGAAGTTGGAACTTGTTGAACTGGCAAAAGAATTGGGTCTTAAAGTTTGGCAACAAGGAGAGGCGCAGGATGGAACAGCAGATATTTATTTTACTTCGTGGATAAAGGATATGTCCTTTGTTTACAATGGATTAGATATAGTGACATTAACTTCGCTTAATGAAGGCACACCTATAACTCTGATAGAAGCACAAGCCAGCAATAAGCCTGTTGTTGCTACAAATGTAGGAGGGGTGGCGGATACTTTAATGTCCGATGTTACTGGTTTGTTATCAAGATCTAAAGATATTTATGGGTTCTATTATAACTTGTTACAGCTTGTAATAAATGACAGTAAAAGACTGAAAATGGGGAATAATGGTTACCGTTTTGTAAAAAATAAATACGATTATAGGATATTGGTAAACAATATGAGGAATTTATATGAGTCGTTGCTTGCAGAAAAAGTTCCAGCCTATAATAAAGCTAAGCCTATTTATAGTGTTGAGAATGAGAGGGTCGTAGTTGTTTGATTTTAGAAAAAAATTGCTGTTTTTATTTTTAAATTAAATGGTGTTCCGGGTGTAAAGTCAATGTCTGTTACAGGATTTGTTTCCCAAGGGAGCTTTGAAGTAGTTTCAAATTGTGCATCATCCCAGTTAACATTAAATAAATTTTGAATGCTTATCCCAATTTCGAAATGTGAAGATGTATAGCTTGCAGATGCGTCAAATACAGTATAAGGTTTGGTTTCGAAATTGTTAAATTCATCAGCTGGTCTTTTCCCTAAGTAACGATATGATACACCTATTCTGATTGCTTGTTTTGTTTTTAAAAAGATTCCACCTGTACTAGTCCATATTGGCGCTAATGGTAAATATATACCAAGATTATTATTTATTAAACGGGGATTTGCATAATTAATATCAAACTTAGTGTAAAGGTTGTTTAAAATTTCTACTCTCGAAGAGAAATCTATACCTTGACGATAAGATTTCCCTACAGGTTTAACCGTGCCGTCATCTCCGGAAAAAACAAATTCTTGTTGCATGTAAAGATTCCAATAAGCAATGTTGATTATAGCACTTTTAAAAGGTTTGAAAATAATACCTGCATCACTACCATATGCTATAGGCAAGATATCTGTTTTTGTTGTTGCAATGATACGAGCATCATTTGAATGGAATCCTTTGCCAGCTTTTGCATAAACTTGCAAATTTTTATTAAATGAATAAGCTATTGTAATTTTAGGTGAAAAAGTAGATTTTTTATCATTGAAAGTTCTATAAGGTTTTGATTTTTTGTCAGAATAAACAAAATTAAAAAAGTCTAATCTTGAACCGATTTTAATAACTAAAGAACCATTTTGTAAAACTTCTTCTGCAAAAGCATTCAAATTTGTTTCATCAATGTCTCCCAAATCAATAATATCTAATATGATATAGCGATTTTTATTATGACTTAATTCTATGTTATTAATGTCATCGTATCTGAATCCTCCACCTAAGTTTGTTGTTAGTGTCCAATTCCCTTTAGTAAGATTTTTGGTATATAGTAATTTATAGCCATATAATTTCCTATTTTCTTTTTGTTCTATTTCATCGCCATTTATGGAATCATTGAGGAAGAAAGTGAAATTTGAATGCAAGTCAAATCCGTAATCAGAGAAATAAAATAGATTTAAAATATTTGAGGTTTCTGATAATTTTTTTGAAAAATTAATAATTAGATTATTTCTATGAGTTTGTCCTCCTCCGCAGCTGTCGATTTCGCCGAATCTGTCAATGTATCCGTCATTCACAGCTCTTTGTGGTATGAGTCCTGCTGCATCCCAACGTGTGTTAAATAAAGATGTTTCTAAAGTTAATGCAGTTGTGTTAGATAATTGTTTTTTATATTTAAAAAAACTGTTGAGTCTGTTAAAATTTTGACTAACATCAAAAAATCCGTCTGTCATCATATATTCCGTTGCAATATATGCAGATTCTTTTTTATTATTTTTGTCGAAGAGATTTATCATTGTTAATAAACGATATGTATCAAACATTCCTGCTTCTAATTGTATGCGGTTGTGTTTGAGAAAATCTTTTGTGTGAAAATTGATAAATCCACCTGTTTGAAAATCACCGTATTGAGTGTTATAAGGACCTTTTTCAAATTCTATATGATCAATAACTTCAGGTATTAAAAAATGTAAATCGGAATAGCCTTGTCCATGAGCATGTGAAACCATGTTTACTGGCATACCGTCAACATTTATTGAGATATCAGTTCCATGATCCATGTCGAACCCTCTCAAAAAAATTTGTTCTGCTTTACCTCCTCCTTCATGTTGAGCTATAAACAATCCGGGTATTACTCTAAGAGCTTCTTGAGAAGTATTTATTGGTTTAAGGTTTAAATCCAATTTAGTTATTGATTCTATTGGACTATAAGCAGGTGCTTCTACCGTTATTTGTTTTAGTTGATAATCTGTCTTCGAAAGGAATATAGTATTTTTTTTATTTTTATTTATTATTACAATTTTTGGCTTATATCCAAAACGTGCTATTTTTATTGTGTCAATATTTCCTTTTATTGTAAAGTCTCCGTTTTGATCGGTTGTTGTTAAAAGTTTTCCTTTTGTGTTTAGAATTTCTGCCTCTGAAATAGCCTGGTAAGTTATACTATCCATAACTTCTCCTGTTTTATATTCTTGAGAAAAAAGTTTTATGGGGACAATAGATACGAAGATTAAAAACAAGATTTTTGTTTTCATAGTTAACATATTATGCTAATATGTTTTGACAAACTGAAAAGTAACTTTTTTATTATATTAAGGGGGTTTTTATTTGAAAATAAATTTTTTGTAAAACAATATCAGTATAAAAAAACCTACCGTAATAGAAGCGTCTGCAAAGTTAAAAACCGGTTGGAAAAAGATAAACCTCTCTCCGCCCCAAATAGGTATCCATTGCGGTAATATCGTGTCAATTATCGGGAAGTAAAACATATCTACCACTTTGCCGTGCAGGAAGGAGGCATATCCGCCGTCAGGAGGCAAAAATTGTGCAATGGAGTAGTAATTGCTTTGGCTGAAAATCATTCCGTAAAATGCTGAATCGATGAGGTTGCCCGTTGCCCCTGCCAAAATCATAGATATGGTAACAATATATCCGGTAGAGTAGTTTTGTTTAATAATGCGGATAAGGTAGTATATGATAAATCCTATGGCAACCAGACGAAACAGACTCAATGCAAGTTTTCCCCAATTGGTTCCAAGTTCCCAGCCGAATGCCATGCCGTTGTTTTCGGTAAAATGAATTAAAAACCAATGATCAAAGACAGAGATTTCTTGCCCCAGATACATATTGGTCTTGACAATAAATTTAATAGCCTGGTCAATTATCAATATAGCAAAGATAACTGCCAGGCTTATTTTGGTTTTCCGGCTCATTTATTTTTTCTTATTCTTATCGCGATTAAGTTTTGCTTCAATGCTGAGTGTTGCGTGAGGAACAGCCATCAATCTTTCTTTTGAAATCAATTTGCCTGTTTCCCTGCAAATGCCGTAAGTTTTGTTTTCAATCCTTACGAGTGCGGCTTTAAGGTCTTTTATGAATTTAAGTTGTCTTTGTGCGAGTCTGGCTATTTCTTCACGATTTTGTACTTCAACACTGTCTTCTAAACTTGTAAAACTTGGTGTAGTGTCACTTATGTCGTTGCTGTCTTCGTTTGTGAGCATTTTTTTAAGCTCATCATATTCCTTTTGAGCTTTTTCTAATTTTTCAAGTATAAGTTTTTTGAAAAATTCCAGTTCTTCGTCGGAATATCTCTTTTTTTCTTCTGCCATAATAAAGGTTTTTTAGTTGTGTTTTTCCACTTTAATAAGTGTTTCTATTTCATCGGTTAATTTAACCTTTTTGCTGTCGCCGTTCAAACTGTCGGAAAAATCTATATCCAACGCAAGTATTTGTGATGCAATATAATCTTTATGTGTCAGAACGGCTTTGTATAGTTCGTCGTGTGTGTTTGCCAAGCTGATTTTTACTTTATCGGTTACTTCAAAATCAGATTCTTTTCTGATATTTTGTATTTTGTTTATCAATTCTCTTGCAATTCCTTCGAGTTTAAGTTCTTCCGTTATGTTGGTATCGAGTGCCACAGTCAGATTACCGTCATGTTCTACAAGCCAACCCGGAATGTCTTCCGAAATTATTTCAACTTCGTCGATTTTTATTTCTATGTTGTTGCCGTCTAAATCAAATGTAAGTTTTCCTTCTTTTTCAAACTTGTTTATGTCAGGTTGGGTTAGATTGTATAAATAAGCGGCAATGCCTTTCATTAGTTTTCCGTAACGCGGACCAAGGAGTTTAAAGTTAGGTTTAACCTTCTTGACCAAAATTTCGGAGGTATCCGTTACCAAGTCCATTTGTTTTATGTTGGTTTCGGTAAGGATAATTTTTTCCATATTTTTGATAAGTTGTTCCTGTTCTTTGTTCAGCACAGGGATAAGAACTCTTGCAAGCGGTTGTCTTACTTTTATGTTTACTTTACGGCGCAAAGCCAAAATCATTGAAGTAATGCGTTGTGCCAAATCCATTTGTTGTTCCAAGTCTTTGTTTATCAAGCTTTCGTTGTATTTGGGGAATGTTACCAAATGAATGGATTCTTCTTTATACCTGCCCGTTACGGAATTAAGGTCTTGAAACAGCTTTTCGGCATAGAACGGTGCAAATGATGACATCAAAATTGCTACTGTCTCCAATACAGTGTAGAGAGTTTGATAAGCGGCAATTTTGTCCCTGTTGTATTCACCGCCCCAGAATCTTTTGCGGTTGAGACGTACATACCAATTGCTGAGGTTGTCAATCACAAAGTTTTGTATCAAGCGGGCAGCTTTTGTAGGTTCGTAATCTTCAAGGGCTTCTTCTACTTCTTTTACAAGTGTGTTTAGCAAAGAAATAATCCACCTGTCAAGTTCCGGTCTTTCGCTTACGGGTACCTCTTCATCGCTGTATGTAAATCTGTCTATGTTGGCATAAAGTGCAAAGAATGAATATGTATTGTAAAGTGTGCCGAAGAATTTTCTTTTTACTTCTTCTACGCCCGACACATCAAATTTAAGGTTGTCCCACGGTTGTGAGTTGGTTATCATATACCACCTTACATTGTCGGCTCCGTATTTGCCGATGAGTTCAAACGGGTCAACTACATTGCCTAGCCTTTTGCTCATCTTGTTGCCGTTCTTGTCCAGCACAAGTCCGTTGCTGATAATGTTTTTGAATGCAACGGAGTCGAACAGCATTGTGGCTATGGCATGAAGGGTAAAAAACCAACCACGTGTTTGGTCAACACCTTCGGCAATAAAGTCTGCAGGGAATTTCTTTTTGAACTTTTCTGTGTTTTCAAAAGGATAATGCCATTGTGCGTAAGGCATTGCACCCGAATCGAACCACACATCAATTAAGTCCGGTTCGCGGTACATTGGTTTCCCTGACGGAGAAACTAGCACAATTTTATCTACATAAGGTCTGTGTAAGTCTATTTTATCGTAGTTTTCTTTTGATTTGTCGTTTTCGTCAAAGTCTTTAAGCGGATTTTCTTTCATAAATCCTGCAGCAATTGAGTTTTCTATTTCATGTTTTAGCTCTGCAACTGAACCTATGCAAATTTTTTCTTTGCCGTCTTCGGTGCTCCAAATCGGGAGAGGTGTACCCCAATACCTTGAACGGCTTAGGTTCCAGTCAACAAGGTTTTCGAGCCATT
>JALTDM010000246.1 GCA_027074135.1 Bacteroidales bacterium | reverse complement strand
CTACAAATTAGCAAATAAAAAAAAGGCTGCCCTTTTTTTTGGACAGCCCCTTTTTTATTAAAATGCAAAAATAGTTATCTTTGCAAGCAAAATATTTTTGAGAAAGGCTTTTTTGAAAGTAATGAACAATAAGAAAAAGATAAAAACTCTTGTATATTTGGACTATGACAAAGGAAGGGATGTAGAAATTCTTATACCTCTACTCTATTATGGTGAAAAATATCTGAATCTTGAGATAGAAAAGGCTTTCATTTTTGACATCGACAAAATAAGGAGAAAAAAACCCGATTTGGTTATTTTAGCAAATACCATTGGCTCAAAAAATCATCATTACATTGCAAAATACGCTCACGAAAACGGAATAAAAGTTTTTGCTCTTATTTCTGAAGGTAATTTCAGAACAAACGGAACTTTTAATTATTGGGGCTACAATACAGATAAGAAGTTCCACCAGGAATATGTATGCTTTTGGTCAAAACGGACAAAAGAATTTATGGAAAAAGAATTACCTCAATACAAACATAAATTTGTATTAACAGGAGCTACCGGTTTTGACAGGTATAAAATTTATGAATTTGAAACTAAAGAATCTTTCTTAAAAAGATACAATCTCACACAATATAAAAAAGTAATAGGATATGCCGGATGGGGATTTGGTAAATTGTATAACCCTACCGGACTAATGGAAATCAGAAATACTCACAAAGAAAAAGCAGAAGAACGTATCAAATGGATGAAGCAACAACAAAAATTAGTGGAAAACATACTTCGCCAAGCAATTGAAAACAATCCCAACACATTATTTATTCTAAAAAGACACCCCAACGAAATACATCCGCATCTGGTCCAAAAAGACAACAACGAAATGGTAAACCTTGCCGGCTATCCTAACGTGCTCTACCTGCGTAATGAAGAAGATGTCCACACACTCATCAGTGTTTCGGATATTTGGCTTGCTTTTGAATCTACTACTGTTATTGAAACTTGGATGATGAAAGACATGCCTACCATTTTCATAAATCCCGATCCCGATTTTGTAAGAGATATTAATTATAAAGGTGTAGTTATTGCAAAATCCTATGAAAAATTACAAAGTCTGATTGACGAATATTACACTACAGGCAAAGTACAAGAAATGTACTCACCTGAAAAGATACAAGCCCGTAAAGAAATTTTTGAATATGTTATAGGATTTCCCGACGGATATAACCATATTCGCGCAGGTTATTACCTAACAAAAACAATAAAAAAAATACAAGAAGAATCAAATAACCGGGAAAAAATAAAATTGAATCCGCTTTATTTTACCCGTCATATTCTAACTACAATAGGAAAGCATTTTTACAATAAAACCATTTTCTTAAAACTGCCGAAATTTAAAAAGACGGTTTGGGTTTTTGAAAGGCAAGACCTTAAAAACTTTGAAAGCCTTAAACAAAAATATTACAAATACCTTGACAATTTTCACAAAAAAAACAATATACCCGAAAAAATAAAATCGGAAGAATTTTTTGAACAAATATTAAAAAATCCCGCAAAATGATAGATTTAACAAACAAATCGGTATTAATTACCGGAGGCACAGGTTCATTTGGAAAAAGATTCGTGAAAAGAATTTTGGAAAAATATCCTAACATAAAAAGGCTTGTCATCTATTCACGCGACGAGCTTAAACAATTTGAAATGCAACAAGTTTATCCCAAAAGCAAATATCCGGGCATCAGGTATTTTTTGGGAGATGTAAGAGACAAAGACAGGTTCAAAAGAGCATGCGAAGGAATAGATTACATTGTCCACGCAGCTGCACTAAAACAAGTACCTGCTGCCGAATACAATCCTTTGGAATTTATTAAAACCAACATACTGGGAGCACAAAACATAATTGATGCAGCTTTTGATAACGAAGTAAAAAAAGTTGTGGCATTATCCACAGATAAAGCCTGTGCCCCTATTAACCTTTATGGAGCCACCAAACTTGTTTCCGATAAACTTTTCATTGCTGCAAACAATATGAAAGGTAAACGTGACTTGTCTTTTTCAATTGTCAGGTATGGAAATGTTTTGGGTTCAAGAGGTTCCGTTGTACCATTTTTCCTAAATAAACGTAAAGAAGGTGTTTTACCTATCACCGATAAAAGAATGACCCGGTTTAACATAACCATAGACCAAGGTGTGGATATGGTGTTGTATGCTTTGAAATACGCAATGGGCGGCGAAATGTTTATCCCTAAGATTCCTTCTTACCATATTTTGGATGTGGCAAAAGCCGTGTGTACCGATTGCGAAATCAAAGAAGTAGGTATAAGACCCGGAGAAAAATTACACGAAGAAATGATTACTCCCGCCGATTCGTTAAACACCATTGAAGCAGAAGAATATTATATCACATTACCGGTTATGCCAAAAGAACGCAAAGAAAAATACTTGAAATATTACAACGCGAAAGAAGTACCTGACGGTTTCAGTTACAATTCAGGAGAAAACGACCAATGGATAACAATAGAAGAATTGAGGAAGCAAATAAAAGAATATGTTGACCCAAATTTTGAAGTGTAATGAAACCTATACCTTACGGAAAGCAATTTATTGACGATGAAGATATAAAAGCGGTTGTAGATGTCCTAAAATCGGACTTTTTGACCCAAGGTCCTAAGGTAAAAGAATTTGAACAAGAATTTGCAAAAAAAACAGGTACCAAATATGCTGTAGCTGTAGCAAACGGTACGGCAGCACTTCATTTGTCAAATCTTGCAATCGGAATCTCAGAAGGTGATAAAGTTCTAACCACACCGATAAGTTTTGTTGCCACATCCAACTCAGTTTTGTATTGCGGTGGCAAAGTTGATTTTGTAGATATTGACAGCAAAACATATACTATTGACATTGATAAATTGGAGCAAAAAATAAACTCCGCTTCACAAGGCACATATAAAGCAATTATTCCCGTTGATTTGGCAGGCTATCCCGTAAATATGGAAAAGATAAAAAAAATTGCAGATAAACACGGACTAAAAATAATAGAAGATGCTTGCCATGCACCCGGCGGATATTTTGTCGACAGTAAAGGTAATAAACAAACAGTAGGAAACTGTGCATATTCAGATTTGGCAATTTTTTCATTCCACCCCGTAAAACACATTGCAGCAGGTGAAGGTGGTATGATAACTACAAACAATGAGGAATTATATCACAAACTCATAGAATTGCGAACCCACGGCATAACAAAAAACCCTCAAAAACTTACTGAAAATCACGGCGGGTGGTATTACGAAATGCACAGTTTGGGCTTTAATTACAGACTATCGGACATTCATTCTGCTCTAGGATTGACACAATTACGAAAACTCGACAAAAGCGTACAACGAAGACAAGAAATTGCAGAAAAATACAATAAAGCATTCTCGTCAAATCCAAAAATTAAAATACCTTTTGCGACAAAAAGTATTTCACACGCTTATCATCTTTACATAATACAAGTACCTGACAGAAAAGGTCTTTACGATTATTTGAAGCAAAACAACATTTTTGCACAAGTTCATTATATTCCTATTCATCTGCAGCCGTTTTACCGAAAATTAGGCTGGAAAAAAGGAGACTTGCCTGTAGCAGAAGATTATTACGATCATGCTCTTTCATTGCCAATGTATCCTACATTGACAGAAGAAGAACAAGATTATGTGATAGAAAAAGTTTTGGAATTTGTAAAATGAAAAATTTGGCACTTATACCGGCACGTGGAGGCAGTAAACGAATACCACACAAAAATATTAAACCGTTTTTGGGCAAACCGATTATTGCTTATTCTATTGATGTTGCCAAACAATCTAGACTTTTTGATGAAATTATTGTTTCTACAGAAGATAAAAAAATAGCGGAAGTTGCCAAGCAATACGGTGCCTCAATACCTTTTATGAGAAGTAAAGAAAAAGCTGACGACTATACTCCGCTAAACGAAGTAATAATTGAAGTAAAAGAAAAATACCGAAGCATCAGAAAAACATTTGATTATATATGTATGATTTTGCCAACAGCACCGTTTATAACTGTGGGAAACTTAAAAAAAGGTTTTGAATTACTAAAAAACTCTGATTTTGATTCTGTTAGACCCGTTGTTAAATTTGATTTCCCTATACAAAGAGCATTCAGGTTGAAAGACAATGGATTGGTAGAACCGATGTTCCCCGATTTATTCCCCAAAAGATCTCAAGATTTGGAACCTGCGTATCATGATGCAGGACAATTTTACTGGATGAAAGGAGACAAAGATTTATCACAAAACAAAGGTGCATTTGAAATTTCACCTGTATTGGCACAAGATATTGATACACCTGACGATTGGGAAATGGCTGAAGCAAAATACAAAATCCTGTTTAATGATTGAAAATTGCTACATAAGAGTTGATGCAAACAACAAGAAAATAATTATATAAAGTTATTACAAACAATATACAAAAAGCAGTAAAACTTTTATAAAAATAAGCAACTTTTCAAACAAATTCAAGTCTATAATAAAAAAGTCATGAAAAAGTTATTTTTTTCAATTTTAATTGCTTTAACTGCAAACCTTTCATATTCACAAACAAGTTCTATTAGTTCGTCAGGAACAGAATTTGATTTTGTTTTCCTACAAAATAGAACTATGCCTAACGGGCAGGCCCCATTGCCTTATTTAAGAGAAGTTAATTTAATTATCTACATCACGAACTCTACACAAAATACATCAAATATAAATATAACATATAATGGCACAGGTTCATTTTCATACCGATTAAATAATTCAAGTAATACGACACAGGGTCCTTCATTAAACTTTTCTGTATCCCCTGGACAAACTGCTACATTACAAATTTTATCTGATGAACCTCCTATAGAAAATTGTGACTACAGCTTTATAGATGATATGCGTCCGTTTGAAATGATGGGAAATAATGTTATTCAAAAAAAAGCATTTAAAATAACAGCATCTCAACCTGTAAGCATATATACGGAATCAAGTCAACCTCACAGTAGAGATGGAAGTCTAATTTTACCAACTAACATTCTAGGCTTAAAATATTATATAGTTAATTATAAACCAGATTCTGTTTTACATCCTTATTGTTATGATCCTCCGGAAAGCCAAGGTGGCGATATACTACAAGGTGGCGGACCAAGTGAATTTGCCATTTTAGCAATTGAAGATAATACTCATATAACAATAACATTCCCTGATAATATAACAGAAATATCATCTAACATGTCATCAAATGTTGTTACACCCGACAGTAACCATGTAGTTTCATTGGTTTTAAATCAAGGTGAAGCAATTCAATATCAGTCAGATGATTTTGAATTTACGGGAACATCTATTGAAAGTGATAAAAAAATAGCTGTTTTTTCCGGAAACATGGCTGTCGGACTACCTTTTAATTCCGTAACATTTGATCATTTGTATGAACAATTATATCCTGTAAACACTTGGGGTAGCAAATTTATTACAGCTCCTCTAAAAACTCCATATAATAATAATTATTACACTGACATTTATAAGGTTATTAGTCAAATGGATAATACTAGAATAAGGTTAAATGGTCAAATTTTACAAAGTAACGGAAATGATGTAATTTTAAATGCCGGAGAATATCTTGAATTTGTCCAAGATCAAGTTTACAAAAACGGAGACTATTCAAATCCTTTAACTAATGTAACTCCACAGTTCATTCAATCGCAAGCCAATTATATAGAAGGTATAAATGCTCAAAAAATACCCTATATACAAGTTGTTCTTTTTAATTCGTCTTGTGGAGTAAATGGTCTTAACACTCAATATCCAAGTAATGAAAATAAACTTGATCCTTTTATGATTGTTTTAACACCTCTTGAACAAGCAATGAAAGGTTCAATATTTCCTGTTGCCCCAGAACTCCCATACACATTTAATAATCCTAACTCACCTGTATGTGATGAAATTAAAAAAGATTATGTGACAATTATTGCAAAAACTAACGAAACAAATTATATCCGCATTAATGATTTTTATGGAAATGACTATCTAATAAGTAATTTACCTAGTGTAGGTACCAATCCAAATTTAAGTTTTCATATTGCTCAAGACTGGGTATCTGTTTCCGGAACTGATTACTCTTATGCTATTGTAGATGTGTCTAACGATGTTTATATTGATACAACAACCTCATTAATACCTAAATCATACCAGATATATGAAGATTATTCTAACGGAACAGGGTTCAATGCTTATGTTTACGGTTACAATTGCAGGGAATCTTATGGTTATTCCGCCGGTTCAGGTTTAGCAGAACCTGCAAGCAACAATATTACATTAAAGAAAAATTATATAATAATTTCTCCAAATCCGGTAACTGATATTTTAAAAATAAAGTACTCTTTACCATGCAACAACAATCACCTTGTAATAAAAAACTTACTTGGAGAAAAAATCTTAAATAAGAAAATAACCAATAATAATGGAAGTGAAATATTAAATATTAAAAATCTAAAAAGGGGAATATATTTTATTACC
>JALTDM010000245.1 GCA_027074135.1 Bacteroidales bacterium | reverse complement strand
TTGATATTAAGTAAATTAGATGATTTAAAGGAATTAATGAATGTTACAGCTAATAAATCAAATTAAACAAGATGAAGGGTTTAGAGGTATGCCATATAAAGATACAGAAGATAGATTAACTATCGGATATGGTACATTATTACCTTTAACAAAACAAGAAGCTGAATGGTTACTATTACATAGATTAACTGGATTAATAGATGAATTAGAATCTAAATGTGAAGTTTATAATAAATTACCAGAAGAAGCAAAAGAAATTATTAAAAATATGGCATATAATCTTGGTGTCCCTAAACTATGTAAATTTAAAAAAATGTGGAAAGCATTAGAAGAAAAAAATTATAATAAAGCTGCTGATGAAATGTTAGATAGTAGGTGGGCTAAACAAGTTAAGAGTAGAGCTATTAATTTAGCTAATCAAATGAGAAATATTTAAGTATAATACTATTTAAAAACTTAAGGAGGAGTAGATGAATTATGTATTTATGTTTAAAAATCAAATAGATTTTAGAAAAGATAGATTTATAGATATGAAGATGTTAAAGATTTCTATTAAACAATGGTTTAATATGTTTAAAGATAATAATAAAAAAATGTATATATGTGGTAGTTATAATAAATTCGAAGAGAAAGAATTAATAGATTATATAACTAAAGATTATATGAATAAATATAACATTAAAATATTAAATGTTGGTTCTTTTCCTAAAGAATTTAATAAAAATAAAACTTCTAAAATTAACTATCAAATGCTAGCTGCATTTAATCATTTAAAAGAACCAATGATATTATGTGCTAATGATATATTTCCTATTAAACTAATAGACGAAAGTCACCTTAATAAAGAGTATATGATAAGAAATAATGATTATACTAAGTTACCAAATATAGATAAACCAGAAAAATTACATTGGTGGGAGCTAGAGCATATTAATACATTAAAATATTTTAATAATAAATTTGGTACTAATTTTAAAACAATGTATGAAGGACATAGTTTATATTATATTACTGAAGAATTCATTAATTTTTTAAAAGCTAATCCATATTTAATGATAAATTCACCAAGAAACTTAGTATTAATTAATTGGTTAAAAATGAAAGGTGAAGATATATATAAACCAGGTTTTTGTTCGATGACTTTTTATAGCAATAATTGGATGTTAGATAAAAAGAGATTGCAACAAACTAAAGTAGTAAATATTACTTTACCTAATCATCCAAAAAGTAAAGCATTTTTAAATAAAGTAAAGAAAATATAAAGGATAATAAATGGGATTAAAAAGTAGTTATGAACCATCAATTAATAGTGTATATGATCTAAGTGATTATATTGTTTCTCTTGGTTCATTCGAAAGAGATGGTAATGTACCATATATTTATAACAATCAAATGACTGGTATTGTAGTACAAGATTTAGATGATAATTTTGTAGCAACAGATAATAATAATTTATCATATAGTAAAGATGTATTATATAAATCTAAAAAATATAACATACCTTTATTAACTAATCAAATAAATTATGAAGTAATAGAAACAATAGCTAAAGGTAATAACAGTAAAACATCAATTACTTTTGTAATGGAATATTATAAACAAATAATAGAAATGCCTTCAGATTTAGATCAATATGGTATGTTATTATATGGATTTAGATATTCTCAAGCAAACAATAGTAAAGGTACAAATGATTATGATTTTAATACTATAGGAATTAGAGGTAGATTTGGAACCAAAGATAATAAATATGGTATCTTTATTTGGGGGGAAGCATTAATATATGGTGAAGATAGTAATGGTAATGTTACTATTGATTCAGTATCTGGTTCTAAAACAGATGAATTATTTATGCCTTATAATTATGCAATAGAGAACTTTACAATATTATGTACTA
>JALTDM010000244.1 GCA_027074135.1 Bacteroidales bacterium | reverse complement strand
TTATCATCGTCATTGAGGTTAATCAATTTAACACCTTGAGTGTTTCTTCCGATAGTGTTCATATCGCCAATTGAGAGTCTAACAATTTTTCCTTGTTTTGTAACAATCATAAGGTCGTCACTATCTACCACTTCCATCAATGAAACCAGATGTCCGTTGCGTTTTGTAGTTTTAAGAGTAATTACACCTTTTGAACCACGATGGGTAGCATGATATTGTTCCGGTTTAGAACGTTTACCAAAACCATTTTCACTGATAGCCAAGATGCTTCCTTCTCTATGAAGTACAACCATTGCCACTACTTTATCATCTTTTCTTAATGAAATTCCTTTCACTCCGCGAGCAACCCTTCCCATTGGTCGGATTTCAGTTTCACTAAAACGGTTGGAAAAACCGGTATATGTGGCTAAAATAATATCATTGGTGCCATCTGTAATTTGAGCATCGATCAGTTCGTCGCCCGGTAATAATTTAATAGCTTTAATTCCGGTTGTTCTTGGTCTTGAGAAAGCACTCAATTCGGTTTTTTTGATAATTCCAGCTGAGCTAACCATAACAACATATTTATTATCAGTAAAATCGCGAACTGTTACGAAAGCTTTGATTTTTTCATTTTTTTCTAATTTAAGAAGATTTACAATGGATTTTCCTCTTGCTGTTCGAGAAACTTCAGGGATTTCATAAACTTTTAGCCAATAACATTTTCCCATATCTGTGAAGAAAAGAATATGTGCATGAGTTGATGCGACAAAAATAGTCTCAATAAAATCATTTTCTTTAAGATTGGTTGAATTTGTACCTTTTCCGCCTCTATTTTGTTGACGGTAAGTGTCTAAACCCAAACGTTTTAAATATCCTTCATGAGAAATTGTTACAACCATATCTTGTTCTTCAATTAAATCTTCTATTTCAAAATCGCCTGTATGTTCGATAATCGTAGTACGTCTTTCATCACCATATTTAGCAATTAATTGATCCATTTCATCTTTGAGAATTTGCATTCTCAATTCTCTGGTGGATAATATTTCTCTCAATCTATCTACAGTTTTAAGGATTTCATTATATTCATGTTCAATTTTGTCGCGTTCCAAACCGGTTAGTTTTTGCAATTTCATTTCTAAAATTGCTTTAGCTTGAATTTCGCTAAGTTTGAATTGTTCCATTAACTGATTACGAGCTATTTCTGTATTTTTAGAAGCTCTGATTGTTTTGATAATTTCATCAATATTATCCAAAGCAATTCTATAACCTTCTAAAATATGAAGCCTGGCTTCAGCATTTTTTAATTCAAACTTTGTTCGCCTTATAATAACTTCATGTCTGAAAGTAATATATTCCTCAATCATCTCTTTTAATGTGAAAATTCTCGGAGCATTATTTATTAAGGCAAGATTTATAACACTAAAGGTTGATTGCAATTGCGAGTATTTGTATAAGTGATTTAGAACGATGTTTGGATCGGAATTTTTCTTCACAACAATTACCAAACGCATACCTTGTCGACCACTTTCATCTCGAATATCACTGATTCCTTCGATTCGTTTTTCTTTTACTAAAGATACAATTTTTTCAATTAAAAGAGTTTTATTTAATTGATAAGGAATTTCGGTAATTACGATAAAATCATTATGCTTTGGATTTTCCTCAATGTGAGTTTTACCGCGCAGTTTTATTTTTCCTCTACCTGTTTGAAAATAATCAAGAATGCCTGCTTTACCGACAATATGACCACCGGTTGGGAAATCAGGACCTTTAACAATATCCATCAAATCCAAAGGACTTAACTCGGGATTATCAATTAAACTTTTGGTTGCATTACAAATTTCAGTAAGGTTGTGTGGCGGGATGCTTGTTGCCATACCTACTGCGATACCGGAAGATCCGTTGATTAATAAATT
>JALTDM010000243.1 GCA_027074135.1 Bacteroidales bacterium | reverse complement strand
AACCAGTATAGATAAATTGGAAAATAAATCTCTAAAAATAAAAATTGTTGCAGATGTAAAGTTTGATTTTATTCTAACGGAAGATATAAAATTTATTATGGAAACACTATACCAAAACGGGAAACTAAAAGAATCATTTGATGTTTTATATCTTAATGGGAACCCTCATTTTTCAAGCTCAATTAAAGAAGAAAAAAACGGGGTATATCTAATAACTAGAAAAGGGCAGGAAAAAACATATAAAGGGGGAATTAAGTTTTCAGGGTCACTATTAGCATTTTTTGAACCTAAAAATATAAAATCTTTATTCTCGGAAGTTGACGATATAGAAAAATATATAACAAAAGTTGGTGAATCCGAATATAAAATTACTAATCCAAAGACTGAATACGAATCATTTTTCACTTATCAAAACGGCATTTTGAAAAAAGCAGTTATTCATCATAAATTTTTTGATGTGAGTTTAATAAGAATAGATTAACCTTAAAACAAGAAACTATGAAATACAAAATTTATAATCTGAAAAGTTTACAAAGCGAAGCACTAGAAGAAAAATTTACAAAAGAAGTTGAACAAAGAATCGAAACCCTGAAAAAATATTTTAAACGTTATGATAAAAAAGACTTAATACTTGAGGTTTTCATAAAACCTACAAGTTCATATCTTTATAGAGTTTCAATAAACCTGAACCTAAAAAGTGAAACCGTAAATATCGCTGAAAAAGACAAAGACCCGCTCAAAGCATTTATTGCTGCATACAAAAAGCTGAAAACTATAGTAAAAGAGAAAATAAGGCTTGAAAGAAAAGAACATCTGTACAAACGCAAAAACAGAAAAATTAAAAATGTTTCAAATTTTATTGAGGACCTTAAAGAATACAGTGCAGAAAAAGAATTTGAATTATTTAAAGAAATACTTGACAAAAATTTAAGAAGAATAAAATACTATCTAAAAAACAACCTGAAAGTAGCAAACCTTCTAAAAAGTAATAGGGGTAATTGGAAACTGGAACAATTGATAGAAGAATATATTTTGCTTATTTATGAAAATATAGACAAAGCACCTGTAAAAAAGATAAATTTTATATGTGGCTGTTCAAAATGGCAGATAAACTCCTCGAAGAAAAATTTGACGAAACAAAGATAGACTTTATCTCTATTGAAAACATGATTGCAGGTGAATATACTTTGATGGAAGAAACATTCTCAGCAGATGCCGAAGGTGAATTAAGAACTATCGACGAATTTATGGAAGAAGACATTTCTTATAATGTAAACTTTTACCATCCTGAGGATATTTTTGAAGGTGACACGGAATTTATAGAACTGAGTAATGAACAGTTCAGTGAACAAGAATTTAACGAACAAGTGAATTTACATTTGGCTTCAAAACAACTATTAGAAAGAAGTATTTACCACCTTTATTACATAGAAGGTTTTGATTTTGAACAAATTGCTTGGTTTAAAGATATTTTACCGAAAGAAGTAGCAGAAATAATAGAAAAAATTACAGGCGAAATAAAAATAATGTTGAAAAAGCAATTGGCAAAAGCATAAAATAAAAAAACTGCTCATTTGGGCAGCTTTTTTATTTCCTTGACGGATCACATACCAACAATCTTAAATTCAGTTCGTCTGTTAAGAGCCCGTCCTTCGGGAGTATCATTAGTGGCAATAGGTTTGTCAAACCCGTATCCATTATACGAAAGTCTGTTTTTATCTATACCGTGTGCAATCAAATAATCATATACGGTCCTCGCCCTGTTCAATGACAATTTTATATTGTGTTCTCGACTCCCTCTGTTGTCTGTATGACCGCTAATCTCAATTTTAACATTCGGATTCATTTTCAAGAACTTTATCAACTTGTTCAATTCTGCTTTTGACTCGGGTTTAAGCACATACGAATCCGTTTCAAAAAAGATATTTTTTAATACCGACCTATTGCCTATTGCAATAGGATTTAATTTAACATCTTTGCGATAAGGTTTTTGGGGGTCTTTAATGTTTTTCAATGAAAAATTTTCGGAATGATACATATAACCTTTGCTTTCAATGCTCATACCATAATTCCGTTCTACAGGTAATGGAACGACATATGATCCATCTTCCCCATCCGAATTAACGGCAGCAACTAATGAATCTTTATCTAGATCAATAAGCTCTATTTGTGCTTCAACAGGCTTTCCCGTTTTTGCATCAACAATTTTTCCCGACACGTAAGTTACCGCAAGTTTAGGCTTGATTTTATTATACAGCGGAAACCGATAAATATCTTTACCATACTTTGTGCTACGTGAAGAAGAAAACATTGCATAAGACCCTGTAGCATCAACTATAAGTCCAATCTCATCACCGTTAGTGTTTATCGGATAACCGAGATTAACGGGTGTAGTCCAAGTTGTATCGTTTATTTTATAAGAAACAAATAAATCCAACCCTCCCATTCCGGGCCAACCTTCCGAAGCAAAATACAGTGTCCTACCATCCGGGTGGATAAAAGGAGACATTTCGCTCAAATCAGTATTTATGCTATCTCCTAAATTTATAGGTTTACACCAGTGCCCATCAGGCAACTTGTGAGATACCCAAATATCCATCTTACCCCTTGTACCGGGTCTGCTACTGGCAAAATATAATGTTCTGCCATCTGCACTTACACTAGGCTGACTTTCCCAAGCCTTAGTATTAATCGGAGGTCCGATATTTACGGGTTTTGTCCACTTACCCCCGACCATTCTCGAAAAATACAAATCACATTTACCGTATCCGTTTGACCTGTTACAAGCAGTAAAGTAATATGAATGACCGTCTGCCGTAACAGTCGGGGCACCTTCATTATTTTTTGTATTTATAGGAGGTCCCAGCGGAACTGCCTTTGTCCATTTACCATTTACTTTATGGCTCACATAAAAATCTTCTTGGGAATTCATCTGGCTGTATGGATAATTAGGATCTTTAGGAACCAAACGGGTTATGAATAAAGTTTTCCCATCTATTGTCAAAGAAGGCCAATATTCATCATAAATTGTATTTATATTCGGACCAAGGTTTTCCGGGTTAAATGGTACCGGATGCTTTACAGCATAAGCAGCAAATTTTGCCTTTTTCAATACACTGCGAGTATAACCTGTAATAGTAGGTGATACATTATTAAAATCAAAAACCCTTTTTAAATGTCTTACCGCATCATCATAATAAGCCATTCTGTATTCTGTCTCCCCCAAGAAAAAATATACTTTTGGAGAATATGTAGGGTCTAAATTTATAACTTGCTTGTATTCCTCTATTTCTTTATCAAACTTATAAGTTTCTTCATAAATATTAGCAGCCAGCAAATATGCTTCAATAAACTTCTTATCTATTTTTTTTGCCTTATCCAAATACATCAAAGCATCACTGTAATTCATACTGCTATACGAACGCCTCGCCATTTCAAAATATTTTATTGCCCGTTTCGATTTAGTTGAATAAGATATTTGAGAAAATCCGGGAAATGAAAATACAACAAAAAATATGACAACAATCTTCTTCATACTTAATTATTTTAACGCTTTAAAAGTATAAAAAAATTAAGTTCCTAAAGAAATTATTTTTACATCATAAATTATTTTACTTAATTTTGCAATGTAAAAAGCTTTGTCATGAAAAAATTTATCTTTCTTATTTTATTTAGTATTTCTTTAGGGATAAATGCTCAAAATCTTGTAATTAGTGATGATTCAGCTTATTCCGGAAGCAGTAATGCACTTTTTGAAGTGTATTCTGCCAATGGTAATAAAGGTATATTAATACCAAGACTAACAACAACTCAAAGAACTTCTATTGCTACTACAGGAATAGATGAAGGTTTAGTAGTTTATGATACAGATACACATTCATTCTGGGTTTGGGATGGAACTCAATGGACTGAATTAGGAGATAAACAAACGTTATCATTTAATAATTCAACCGGTGAATTAACTATTTCCAATGGGAATACTGTTACAATACCACTTAGCAGTGGTGGAGACAACTGGGGTAGCCAAGTTGTCCAAACAGACGGCACGACACTTTCAGGAGACGGAACAAGTACATATCCTCTTAGTGTTGTTGGAGATTTGACAGATAACCAACAACTTTCATTATCTGGACATGACCTCTCAATAGAAAACGGAAACACAATAACATTACCGGATAATGATAATCAAACATTAGGGTTGTCGGGCAACACACTATCTATCACCAACGGCAACTCTGTCGATCTTTCAAGCATAAATACTGATGATCAAACACTTTCTATCTCAGGCCATACAATTTCAATTGAAAACGGTAATTCAGTTATTGTTCCCGATAACGATAATCAAACTTTAAGTTTGTCTGGTAATACATTATCAATATCCGGAGGTAATTCGGTGAATATTTCTTCTTCTGCTTGGAGTTTAACTGGGAACTCTATTTCATCCTCAAATTTTCTCGGAACAACAAATGATGAACCTTTAAATTTTAAAGTTAACAATGAAGTAGCCGGAAAAATTTATTCAGACAATACATCTATAGGATATGGTACTTTTCACAATTTAACGTCAGGTACAAGGAATGCGTTGTTTGGTGAGAACTCAGGATATAATGTTACTTCCGGTAGTAATAATGTCTATGTTGGAGATAGAGCAGGATATTGTTATCAAACTGGTGAATCGAATACAGCAGTAGGTTACCAGGCACTTTACGGATACGGTTTTGCTTCCGGTTCTCCGGTTGCAGGCGGAAGTTATAATGTGGCTGTAGGAAGATATGCAATGTTTAATGCCCAAAGCGGAGACAAAAATGTTGCTATAGGTTATTTTGCTGGAAGTTATTTCAACAATGATAATGAAAATACATTTATCGGTTATGGTGCAGATTTAGCTAGTACAAGTACGGATGTAACAGGTGCAATAGCATTAGGTGCAAGATCATCTTCAAATGCAGATTACGCAACTGCTATAGGTTATAAAGCTTATGCAAATCAAGCAAATTCATTGATTTTGGGACAGACAACAAACGACGGAAACCCCAATAATGCAACAGCAAATACAAATGTTGGTATAAATACACTTTCTCCGGAAACAGCTGCAAACCTTACTCTGGGAGCGATGGACGACAGTCATGAAGGTGGACAAATAACTTGGTATGGTGCAGGTAGTTACGATACTTGGAGAACAGATTTATATGACAATGATTATAGAATATTCTCAAATTCATCAAACAATAACTCTGTTCAAATTTTCAACAACGGTTCAGGCGTAACAGATCTGAGACTAAATGGTGGCACAGGATATGCAACAGGAGGATGGCAAACAACCTCTGATGGCAGAATAAAAACAAACTTAAAAGAATTACCATATGGGTTATCCGATATAATGAAACTTAAACCTTTGGAGTATGACAAAAAAATTGTAAAAGAATTAAAAAATGGTCAATTCAAATATGGAAAAACTATTCATTCAATTGGCTTTATAGCTCAAGATGTATATAAAATAATTCCTTATGTAGTTCATAAACCAAAAGATGAACAAAACGAATTGTGGTCAATTGATTATTCAAAACTTTCACCTGTTTTAGTAAAAGCCATTCAAGAACTTAAACAACAAAACGATTTACAACAAAAAGAAATCTCAGAACTAAAAAAAGAAATCGAAGAATTAAAATCAAATAAAAATTAATATGTATGAATACAAAAAAACTTCTTTTTTACTTTTCGTCTATGCTTATTAGTTTTTCAACAATTGCACAAAATCTAGTTGTAAGCGATGACTCGACTTATTTAGGAACAAGTAATAACGCATTATTTGAAGTATATTCAGCCAATAGCAACAAGGGGATTTTAATACCAAGACTTACAACGACACAAAGGATATCAATTGCAACAACAGGTGTTGACGAAGGACTTGTTGTTTACGACACTGACACGCATTCTTTCTGGGTTTGGGATGGAACTCAATGGACGGAACTGGGAGACAAACAAACGTTATCTATTTCCGGTAATACATTGAGTATATTAAATGGAAACAGTGTTAATTTAACATCATCTATCAATTCTACCGCTTGGGGTTTAACTGGTAATAGCGGAACAAATGAAAACACCAACTTTATCGGAACAACAGATGATGTACCGTTAACTTTTAAAATAAATAACACATTATCAGGAAAAATAAGTACAAACAACACTTTTTTAGGGTATTTAGCAGGTTCAAATATTTCGTCAGGGAATGGTCTTACTTTATACGGGAAAGAAGCAGGATATGATTTAACAACAGGCACAGATAACGTTTTACTGGGAAACAGGGCCGGATATTATATGCAAAGCGGTGATGATAATACAGCAATAGGAACTAATGCTCTTTATAATTATAATTATGCAGGTTCAGGACCACAAACAGGTGGAAACGGAAATGTAGCCATAGGTAAATATTCTATGTTCAATCCTGTAGGAGGTGATTATAATGTAGGGGTCGGATATATGGCTCTATCCATGCTTAACAGTGGCTCAGAAAACACTTATATTGGCGCTTTTGCAGATATAGAGGGCACCACTCCAAGTACTGATTATTGTACGGTACTCGGGAGTAGAGCAAAAA
>JALTDM010000242.1 GCA_027074135.1 Bacteroidales bacterium | reverse complement strand
CATGTCAATAGCTCAAAAAATAAGGAAGGGCCTCGCCGTCCTTAGCAAAGCCCAACCTCAAGGTGCATTTAAAACGTTCCTTCTACCCCAATGCCCGGTTTATCATTAAAAATAAACTTTCCGTGATCCACTTTTACGCCGCTGAACGGATCGTTGGCAATCAATAAATTGCCGTCCAAATCCGCATAATCGACAAACGGAGTTAATTGTGCGGCCGCCGAAATACCCACGGAACTTTCAATCATGCAGCCCAACATGATTTTCATACCGTACGCTTTTGCCATGTAAATCATGCGCAAAGCTTCCTGCAAGCCGCCCGATTTCATTAATTTAATATTGATACCGTCGTAAGCGCCCACCAATTTGGGAATATCGTGCGCCGTTTTAACCGCCTCGTCGGCAATAATGGGAATATCCACATGGTCACGCAGCCAGGCCGTTTCTTCAATCATACTAGCCGGCATGGGTTGTTCGATGAATTCAACACCCTGATCCATCAGCCATTTGATGTTTTCCAGGGCTACTTCTTTGGTTTTCCAGCCCTCATTGGCGTCCACACGAATAGGCTTGTCTTTGGTAACACTGCGAACAGCATTAATGATTTCTTTATCGCGCTTTGTTCCTACTTTTACCTTCAAGATGGGATACGGTTCGGCTTCGCGCGTCTTTTTCTTGATCATTTCAACCGTGTCAATCCCGATCGAATAAGATGTTAAAGGAGCTTCGGCAGTGTTAAGGCCCCATAGTTTGTACAAGGGTTGATTAAATGCTTTACCGATCCAATCCATCAACGCAATATCGATAGCCGCTTTGGCACAACTCTGATCGGTAATGTGTTTGTCAATGGCTTCTTTGATGTCCACGTAATGGAAAAGGTCTGTCTTCTTCAGAATATTTTCCGCACCCTTAATGCGATCCGTCGTCTTTTTATAATCTTCACCGTAACGCACGTTTGGCGCCGCCTCGCCATATCCTACAATGCCATCACGTTCAATGCGCACAAACACATTGTTTTTAAAATTGCTGGAATTGCGCGAAATAGTCCAGGTGTGTTTTAAAATTAATTTCTTTGTTTTTATGTCGATTTTCATAGGCCCCGTTCCTGAAATTTTGGGTTTAGATTTTGAGCCGGTACTGGCCGATGCCGAGCTAAATAATGAAAAGCCCAGAATCGATGTGCCGGACAGACGTAAAAACTGTTTACGTGTTAACATTTTACATCCCTTTCTATTTTAAAGTCGCAATGAAATACCGAATTAACTGGCATTTCCTAATGTAAATTGGCTTTCTTTGGATTTCATCCGTTGCCAAACGCTTTTTATCGGGCTAATAGCCGTTTAATCTTTTTCAACGTATGCTTGCGGTAAGCGCTGTAATCGGAATCCAGTTCGTTAAAACTGCTCAGGCGAACTTCACTGTCCTGATGAATAAAGCGGTAACCGCCCAAACTCAACCCCACATGCGTAATGCGTTTGCCCTTGCCGAAAAACAACAAATCGCCCGGCTCCACGTTGGAAAAATCTTTAACGGGAATAATTTCTTCCCCCTCCAACGCTTGCTGGCGCGCATCACGCGGTAATTGAATGCCGTTGGCTTTAAACACGGTTTGGACGAACCCGGAGCAATCGCAGCTCTTGGCCGAGTTGCCCCCCCACAAATAGGGAATGCCCATTAGTTGATAAGCAACATCCAATACTTGTTCGGCTTTTACTTCTTTAGGATTTTTTACGACGACCGGCGCCAAATGTTTGGTGAGCACGTAACCTTTTCGTTCGTCTGGCAGTTGAACCAGCGTCCATCGTCCCTGCCTCTTAATTTTTTTAACAATGCTGTTGAGAACCGCATCGCAAACCGGTACCGCTTCGGATGAGGGCTGGGTAAAAATACGATCCAACGGAACCGTAAAACGAAGT
>JALTDM010000241.1 GCA_027074135.1 Bacteroidales bacterium | reverse complement strand
TAACTGTTTCTAACACTGTAGTAGAACCCGGAGGCAATGCCGAATTCAAATCGGCAAGGGAAGTCCGGCTTTTGCCCGGCTTCCACGCTAAAGCAGGCAGCAATACACATATATTCATATCTCCCGAACATCCGGATTGTAACGAATATGATTTTAATAATGCAAAAAGTAAACAAAACAAATAAAACACAAATGCTATGAAAAAGAAAATATCTTTAATAATTATTATCCTGTTAAATTATTTTTCAGGCTATTCACAACATTGGTTGTGGGCAACAAGCACAGGTAGCAAAGGAGGCAAAGAACCTACATATATGTGCGTAGATTCAGAAGGGAATATATACATATCAGGGGTTGTTATGAATTATACTGCTTATTTTCAAACAGATACATTTAATGTAAATGGATTCAATGATATTTTCCTTGCTAAATACGATGCAAACGGTAATGAAAAGTGGGTAAAAGTTTTTGGCGGATACAATAGTATTTATGCCGATGAAATTAAGTACGAATCACCCAAGATGGTAACATATAATCCTAATACAAATTCAATTTATTTAACCGGTCATTTTGTTGGAAGTTGCACCATAGATACATTTAATCTTATGGCTAATGGAGATAATGATGAACAAGTTTTCCTCGCAAAATTCGATTTAAACGGTAATTGTTTGTGGGCAAAAAGTATCGGAGGCGTTGGAAATATTATGGTAACGGGAATGACGACATCTCCATCAAGTGATATTTTTCTTACAGGTGTTGTATACAACACAGCATCATTTGATTCTATAACAATTTTATCAAAAGGAGGTTTTATTGCAAAATATAATAATAGTGGAAACTGCAAATGGGCTAAAACAATTATCAGAACTCCATCCAATAACCTTATAGCCGGTTATGTAAAGTCTATAAAATTTTACAATAATGATTTGTTTATTTTAGCTCAAAAGAAATCAGATACTATTCAGATTGATACAATTACATTCATTAACACTTACCGCCCAGCTATTTTAGCAAGATTAGATTCATCAGGTAATATTAGGTGGGCTAAACAAATTGGTTCCCCTGTAACATCTTTAACAAACAATATTAAAAAAAGTATTGCAATTGATAATGATGGAAATTGTTATTTCGGTGCATTATTTACAGGAAATTTTACAGTCATTGAAGAAGATACTTTATATGCAGAAAATAATAACAATTTTTATTTTGTAAAATACGACCATAATGGGAATTTAAAATGGATCAAACAAATAAGCACAACAGGATATGCCGAGATTAGAGGTAGTTCAATAGATGAAGACGGGAATGTTTATTTATCCGGGTACTTTTCAGATACCTTATCTATAGGAACATACAACATTAAAGCTGCCGATACAATATCGGATTTTTTCGTTGCTGCTTTTGATTCTAATGGCAATTGCATAGGTGTTGCACACTCGGGATATGGAGAAGCATATGATGTAGCTATAACACCGGATGAAAATTGTTGTGTTGTTGGAAGTTTTGACAATACACTTAAATTTGGGAATAATATTAGCTTACATTCCGAAGGTGAAAATGTTTTCCTCGCCAAAATAGACAAAGTGGAAGGTGTAATAAAAAACCCGCTTGTAAAAATGCCTGATAATGGTCAAATAATCATATACCCCAACCCTGCAAATAGTACCGTAACAATACGATGTGGCAAAGACCTGACAGGCAGCTCCCTGGAAATACTTGACATAAACGGTAGAACGGTAAAACAGACAACTATACATAAAACCCTATCTACAATAAATATCAGCCACCTGGCAAAAGGTGTTTACTTTGTGAAAATATCGTCAAAGCAAGGAGTGGAAATGAAAAAAATTGTTGTGAACTGAGAAATTAATGTACTAATAAGCTATTTGCTAGTAAGTTAACAATTCACCCTTCTGTA
>JALTDM010000240.1 GCA_027074135.1 Bacteroidales bacterium | reverse complement strand
CTTAAAGCTACAATCCTATTATTAGGTTATATTGCAATGAACAAAAAGGCATACCAAAGGAAAGTGCCGAAATTAAATTATGATAAATCATTTAATTGGGATGAATAGTTATGAAAAAAGAAAATGATACAAGGCAATTGCAAGAACTTCGCTTCGGCTACGCCTCCGCTCTGTTCTTGCAAAAATCTAACAATAAAACATTTTTGATTATTTTTGCAAAACTAAAACCTCATACACACAAAAACGGGACACTACCCAATCTTTATTATCTTAAACCATAGCATAATTGCAATAATTTTGCAATACTCGAATGTTCCAAAACAATCAAATAAGATATAAAAAGGCTGCCCGAACGCAGCCTTTTTATTTATGCAAAAATTAAATTAACTGTTTACCCAATCTTCAAGATATGAAAATCTTTCGGTAAGTTTACCGTTTTTCACAATAGTTGCTCTTTCTATAATGCCATCTTCGTCTTCACCTGCAAGCGACGGAATAACTTTTTCCAACATAGCTTCCCCAAACGACATAGAAGCATCGCGCGGCAACTCGCCCGGCAAATTATCTACAGCCATTACAGTAATGTTTTTATCGGAAGAAAAAGCAGGTTCTTCTTTACCTGTTTCCGGATTGAAATCATAAAACGGCTCATCAATTGTAGATGCCCTGAGAGTTGTTCCAACAGGAGCATTGTCAACATCACAACTTATGTCTGCAACCACTTTTATTTTAAATTCCGGATTTTTGGTTTGGTCGGGAGTAAAGAATTTTGGAGACCTGGGATCCCAAAAGTGTGCTGCCACATACATATTGGCTGTTCTGGTATAAGCCTCAAATGTTGATACAAATTCGTCCGGGTGTGTAAAGAAATATTTAAGGTCAAATTCTTTACCGTCTTTGTGTCTTACATAATGGCAAGGATCAAGTTTGGTAAATACGGGATAATCGTACTCGCGCGTGAGAAAATCTTCCGGGATAACTTCTTTTATGCCGAATGCTTTCAAAGTTTCAGAAGCACCTGTAGCAACTCTGCCGCCACCAGTTATCACAATTTTAATAGGATTTAAATCCATTTTATTTATATGTTCAAACATTTCTTTTTTGTCGTGGAAAGTATGTGCAGGCGGTATGTCAAATTGTCCTGTTTTCAGGCCCCAAGCACGCATACCGTTGTATGCACCTACTATACCTGCCCAATATCCAAATGCTACAAGCCTGATTCCGTTTTTATCTGTAAGATATTCGTGATCAATCAAAGTAATCCCTTTTTCTATAACTGCTTTCAATAATGGTTTGTTATATTCTTGTTTTTTTGCAGTATGTGAAAAGAAAAAATAAGTTTTATTTGGTATAAGGGCATCAATCTTAACTTCTTTCACTCCGAAAAGCACATCGCAATCACTAACATCATCTACTACCGGCAAGCCTAATTCTTCATATTCTTCATCCTTAAATGCTCTAATATCGCTTTTTTGCACTTTCACCTCAATATTATCGTACTCATCATTTAGCCTTTTTGCCAAGACTGGTGGGAAAACCACTCTTCTGTCAATAGGAATTTTAGTTTCTTTGATAATGCCGATTTTTATTTTCTTATCCATAATCACTCTGTTTTTTGTCCACCGCAAAGATAAAAACATTTTAACACAAATAACTTTCAAAAACGACTTCGCTGAAAATTTATTGGCTAATCATCATTTCAAAATAGGTATTATAAAAACAAAGTTCAATTTTTTTAATAAAGCATTAGTTATTTTCAATTACTTTTGTAAATAGTAAATCAAAAAATCACCATTATGAGAAACTGGATTTTAGTGGTTTTCACAGCTATTTTATTTTTGAATTCTTGCGAGTTCCCTGATGTGAGGGATCAAAACAACCAACAGAAAGCTACAACAACTGCAGCAACTCACAAAACTCTAAAGTTGAAC
>JALTDM010000239.1 GCA_027074135.1 Bacteroidales bacterium | reverse complement strand
CTACAGTTTGCAAAAATAAGTGGTCGTTTGCATTTTCAGGACCACCTGCCTGTAATGTATTATGATCTACATAAGATACTGATAATTCAGTTTGAACTTTAGGTAAATCCATAGCTTGAAAATGTAAGTAAGCCATGGTACCTGTTGCATCTTGTGTTAATGTGTGGTCAATTCTGATGCCGATAGTTTTACCAGCAATCATTTCACCTTCAACCAAGTGTGCTTTAATAATTTTTTGTACAATATTAAGTCCCATCTTTACAATAATTTATATGGTTTTGCACAAAGTTACAAAAATTTATTATCCGCCAAGCTATTGAAAAAAAATTATCAAATTATCTAAATATTTTTTAGAATTATTTTGTTGTTTCAAAAATTGTGTATTTTTACAAAAAATAAATATTTAAAGCTATGGATAACACAAAATTGTTCAAAACATTAGCCAAAAAGATTGAAGAACACCGCCCCAGAACAACTAAGTTGTTAAAAGAATACGGCGATGTAAAGGCAGATGAAGTAAAAATCCGTCAAATCATAGGCGGAATGAGAGGTATTAAATCTCTTGTAACTGACATTTCATATCTCGACCCCTTTGAAGGGATTAGATATAGAGGGATGACTCTTCCTGAGGTATTTGAAAAATTACCTAAACCTGAAGGTAGAGAATATCCTTATGTAGAAGGATTGTTCTATTTGTTATTAACAGGTGAAGTTCCTACTAAAGAAGAAGTATTGGAAGTTGTAGAAATTTTTAAACAAAATAGACAATTGCCGCAATATGTTATTGATGTATTAAGGGCTATGCCGAGAGACAGCCATCCGATGGCAATGTTTGCAACAGCTGTTGTAGCAATGCAAAGAGAATCAGAATTTGCAAAATTTTACAAAGAAGGTTTCAACAAAATGGAAGCATGGAAATATATGCTTAAAGATGCATTAAATATTCTTCCAAAACTTCCGATGCTTGCGGCGTACATATATAGAATGATATATAAAGGTGATGTACATATTCCTGCCGATGAAAATCTCGATTTTGGAGGTAATTTTGCACACATGTTAGGTATTGATAAGCCTTATGATGATGTTGCCAGAATGTACTTTATAATCCATGCCGACCATGAAAGCGGAAATGTTTCTGCCCACACAGGACATTTAGTTGCATCAGCATTATCTGACGCATATTATTCAATTTCTGCAATGCTTGACGGTCTTGCAGGTCCGTTGCATGGATTGGCAAATCAAGAAGTTCTTAGGTGGATACAAGGTGTAAGAGAAAAAATGGGTGATAAACTTCCTACAGAAGAAGAAATGAAAAAATTCGTATGGGATACACTTAACTCAGGACAAGTTATACCGGGATTCGGTCATGCTGTGTTAAGAAAAACCGACCCAAGATACACAGTTCAGCGGGAATTTGCTCTTAAATATATGAAAGATGATATTCTGTTCAAATATGTAGATTTGCTTTATAAAGTAGTTCCACCTATTCTAGAAGAACAAGGCAAGGCTAAAAACCCATGGCCTAATGTTGACGCCCATTCCGGTGTAGTTCAATGGTTTTTCGGAGTTAAAGAATATGATTTTTATACAGTATTATTTGGAATAGGAAGATCTATAGGAGTACTTTCAAATATTATTTGGGACAGAGCATTAGGTTATCCTATCGAAAGACCTAAATCTCTTACAACAGACATGTTGGAAGAAATTGCAGGTATTAAATAATAATTACCACATAACAAAAATAAAAGGGGCTGTCCAAAAAGGCAGTCCCTTTTTATTTTATTTCTTTGGATTTCCGCTAGCATTTCCATTGTCATCTCACTGGTTTTTAGTATATTAGCGACATAAAACAGTTTAGATTATGCGACCTGTTTTTAAGGAATATTTACAAGGACAAGGCACATTATTCCCTGAGAGGTTGGATGATTATATCCCGAAGGA
>JALTDM010000238.1 GCA_027074135.1 Bacteroidales bacterium | reverse complement strand
ATTTCAGTATCTCCAACCGAAGGATTATTAATCGGATTAGACGGTATTACAGGCATTATCAACTTACAAGAAAACGCAGACCTTATATTTAAAACTAATGCTACAAACAGAGCAGTCATAAAAAACAACGGATATGTGGGAATAGGGATAATGGAACCACAACATGATTTGCATGTTCACGGTAGTGGCACAACAGGTGGAGGAACAACAGGAAGCGGCGGTTTATCTACTGTTGCTTTAAGTCGTCAAGGTCAGGGAACAGAAAATAAATCATTGCCTATTGGACACATAACACCCACTGCATACGCTGCCATTCAACTAACCAACAACACAACAGGCACTAGTGCCACAGACGGATTGCTGTTTGAGGTAAAAAGCAAAAACGCAACAATAAACCTGCAAGAGAAAGGCAGCATAACATTCCGCAATGCCAATGATATAAGTATGTACATCAGCAAAGAACACAATGTGGGGATTGGCAATATCAGCCCCGAAGCAAAATTGGATGTAAAAGGAAAAGTAATTATACGAAATGAGCTGAAAAGTTTAGAACTGTTAAATGGCAGTTCACGCTTCAGTTTTGTAGTACCTCATCCCTATCAAGCACAGACAGAAGGTTTCCAGGGACTGGGCATTTATGATGAAATGCATCACAAATACAGATTGGTAATAACTAACGACGGCAAAATAGGCATAGGAACAACAAACACTTCCGGTTACGACCTTGCCGTAAAAGGGACCATTGTGGCTCAAGACGTTACTGTCAAAGAATACTATAATTGGCCTGATTTTGTATTTAGTAACGAACATAATATTTTGCCTATCCCCGAACTGGAAAACTATATAAAGAAAAATAAACATTTACCCGGCATACCTTCGGTAAAAGAAGTAAAAGAAAACGGAGTAAAACTTGGAGAAATGAACAAACTTCTGCTCCAAAAAGTAGAAGAACTCACCCTTTACATCATTCAACAACAAAAAGAAATAGAAAAGTTGAAAAAAGAAGTTGAAGAATCAAGAAAATAATACGAATTTTGCTAACATCTTTTTAGTATGGGAAATAATAATACATCAATAAATACCGGATTCCGAAACATAAACATTTTGCCGGCTGTCATATTGCTGTTTTTGTCAGCTTTTGGAACAGCAAAAGCACAATATGTAACTATGTCGGGAGGACAATTCAAACTCAACGGCGAAGATTTTTATCCTGTAGCAATGAATTACAGAGTAAATATTGTATATAATGAAAATACAGATACTTACTTTCTTTCACCCAGTCACTCATATAATATTACTAATGAATTTGAATGTAGCAGCACTTCAACTTGTTGTTCTCAAATAAAAAAAGATTTAGATTATATCTCAAAAATGGGATTTAATACTATCAGACTTGTAAGTTGCAGTCCTAAATACTCAGATAACGAAGGACTATATTTAGATTTTTTCAAATATCAAGATACAACACATCTTCATGTCCCGATAAATCCTTCTGACCCAAATGATTTAGGTATGTCATTGATTTTATCTTTTTACGATAAGATATTGGAATTAGTAGACAATACAACACCTAAACCACTGAAAATCATTTTGTTATTAAGCGGAAGCAAAACTGAATTAAATCAAACGGAAGTCGATTTGAGAAGTGAATTTTTAGAAGCCTTATCATCCCATTTGGCTTCTTTACCTCATGCTAGTGCTTTGTTTGCCTATGATTTGATAAACGAGCCTTGTTATCATATCCATCCTCAAAAAACAAAAACAGAAGCTTGCAAAATTATAAGTACATGGTATGACATTCTCAAAACAAATGACCCCAAACACTTTGTAACTATAGGATCTTGTGGAACAAAAGATGTTTTTTCTTTTGACCCGACTATCTTAAAACTTGATTTCATATCCTTACATTATTATTCAAAATTCAAATCTTTTGAAAACAGGACATTACCTTCAGTGCAACAAGCCAATAGAGT
>JALTDM010000237.1 GCA_027074135.1 Bacteroidales bacterium | reverse complement strand
GGAAAAATAGTTGAACTGATAAAGAATTTCAAAAATAAAAATACATCCGGCACAAAAAAAGGCGGTAACAATTTGATTCAAACTGTAATTTTGATTTTGGTTTTGCTTTTTGTACAGGGTTGTGGTAAGCAAGACAAAGAAATATTACAAGAGAAAGTTTGGCAAGGTAATATTTACCGTAGTAAAGATGATAAAAACCTGTCGCCTGTTACCTTCAAAATAAGTAATGACACAATGCTGATTTATTCTAATGCTATTTTTGGCAGTGAAAACGATACTTTGATAATTTCCGAACTCACCGATTCAAGTATAACTATGAAGAGCAGTAGCGGACAAATGTTTTATGTAAAATATAAACTGGAAAAGACCAAAGAAGATAAGTCGGCAAACAATTACAATCTGTTTGTATTCGGCAATGATTTTTATATGGTAACGGCACCATCGCCGTATAAGTTGTCAGAACCCGAAATGCTTGATTATTATTGTAATTGTCCTGTTCCACGCAAGGCATATCTGTATCTCGACGGCACTTACGAAGGCTATGTTGATTGGGAAAGTTCTTATATGGATTATTTTTCGGCGGAAATGATGGGAGAAATCAGATATAAACTTATCTTTTTGGATAATCATAAAGTGAAAACCATAATGAAAACAGCTTTTCAGCCGGATGTTACGGTCAGGAATTATTACATCAAAGGAGACAGCCTTATTGTAACTTACAAAGACAAAAGAATGGGATTTAGAATCAAAGATTACGGCTACACACTTGAAATGCAAACAGATAACTGGAATCTGACTTTGAGGAAGAAGTAGAATATAACAGTTTGCAAATCAATGATTTTTATGAAAGTGCCTTTTAAAGTGTCCGAAACCCTTTTATGTGGTGGTAGGGTGAGAGGTTGTAGAAAAAACAGAAAAATGTTAAATTTGCGAAAAATTAAATGAAATGGAAATGAATGATAAATATTTAACAGCACTGGAAGGTATTATTCAATACTCATTTATAGTACCTGATTATCAGCGTGGCTACCGCTGGCGACAAGAAAATGTAGAGGCTTTGCTGAATGACTTAAAGGAGTTTTTTGAGCAAAATCCAGATGAAGATGACTATTATTTGTTGCAGCCAATTATTGTGAAACTGAAAGAGAATAATACTTACGAACTTGTGGACGGTCAGCAGAGACTGACTACTTTGTTTTTGATTTTGAAGTATTTAGAGATAAAACCTGATAGCTTTGAAATTGTATATGAAACAAGAGAAAGAAGCGAAAACTTCTTAAATGAGCTTTGTAATAGTGGAAATAACGAAAGCAATAAACAAAATCCTGATTATTACTATTTATCAAAAGCTTGTGAAACAATAAAAGATTGGTTTAACAACAAAAAAAAGTTAAAAGAATTATTTATTGATAATATTTTAACAAAAGTCAAATTTATCTGGTATGAGCCTAATGATAATGTAAAAGATGCCTTTTTAAGAATAAACACAGGGCGCAATCCTTTGACATCTCCGGAGTTGATAAGGTCTGAATTTTTGGCAAGAATTAAAGAAAAAAATAAAGGAAACAGTATAAATAATTTGAATGAAGTGCAATATGAACAGCGTAATTTTGCTATGGAATGGGACGAAATAGAAAAAATTTTTAAGAACGACGAGTTTTGGTATTTCTTGACTGACAGAGATGAAAAATTTAACAGACTGGAATTTGCTTTTACTGAATTTTTAAAATTTAAGGGACAAGAGATTAATGAAGACAACATAAAAACGCAACAAGGCTACATTTATAACAAGTTCAAAGAATATTTGAAAGGAAAAGATTATCAGGATGTCTGGAACGAGTTTAAAGACTTTGTTTACACTCTCTACGACTGGTATTCCGACAAAGAAATTTATCATTTAATCGGTTTTTTGTTGTGGAGAGGTGGTTTTAATATTGAAAAAATATTAGAGTTAACTAAAGGACAGGATAATAAT
>JALTDM010000236.1 GCA_027074135.1 Bacteroidales bacterium | reverse complement strand
CTACAAAAACTATAAAAATAGCAATAAAATTTTTATATCTTTTTGCAAACAACACACTATTCCTGAAAAAAAAATGGTAATTTTACACTGTTAAAAATTTATGAGATATGAAGAAAGAAAAGAAATTTATAACTGTTGACGGAAACTATGCGGCAGCTCATATTGCCTACATTTTCAGCGAAGTTGCAGCAATTTATCCGATTACTCCTTCGTCAAACATGGCAGAATATGTTGACGAATGGGCTTCTCACGGACGCAAAAATATTTTCGGAGATCCCGTTAAAGTGGTTGAAATGCAATCAGAAGCAGGTGCTTCAGGAGCAGTTCACGGCTCATTACAGTCCGGTGCTCTTACTACTACATTTACAGCCTCACAAGGGTTATTATTAATGATACCAAATATGAATAAAATAGCAGGTGAATTATTACCCGGTGTTTTTCATGTAAGTGCAAGAAGTATCGCCGGCCATGCTTTATCCATATTTGGAGATCATAGCGATATTTACTCAACAAGACCAACTGGGTTCTCATACCTTGCCAGTAGTAGTATACAAGAAATAATGGATTTAGCAGCGGTAGCACATCTTAGTGCAATAAAAGGACGTGTACCTTTTGTACATTTCTTCGATGGATTTCGTTCATCTCACGAAATTCAAAAAGTAGAAATGTTAGATATAGAAGATTTTAGAGATATCATAGACTGGGATGCTATTCAAAGGTTTAGAAATAATGCACTTAATCCTGAACACCCTGTTACAAGAGGTACCGCACAAAATCCTGATATTTATTTTCAAGCTAAAGAATCTGCTAATAAATTTTACGAAGCTATACCAGACATCGTAGAATCGTACATGCAAGAAATCACTAAACTTACGGGAAGAGAATATCACCCATTTGTATATTACGGCGATCCAGAAGCAGAAAATATAATAGTGGCTATGGGTAGCGTAACCCAAACTATACGTGAAACAGTTGATTATCTGAATGCAAAAGGAGAAAAAGTTGGAGTTATTGTTGTCCATCTTTACAGACCATTCTCATCAAAATACTTCTTCAATGTTTTGCCAAAATCAGTAAAAAGAATTGCAGTACTCGACAGGACTAAAGAAGCCGGTTCAACAGGTGAACCTCTTTATCTTGATGTTAAAAGTATATTCTACGGAAAAGAAAATGCCCCGGTAATTGTTGGTGGTAGATATGGTTTATCATCAAAAGATACTACCCCTGCTCAAATTATTGCAGTTTACAACAATTTGAAACAAAAAGAACCAAAAGACCATTTTACAGTAGGTATTATTGACGATGTAACATTTACATCACTGCCAATGGGCGAAGAAATAAGCCTGAGCGATGAAGGTACTTTTGAAGCAAAATTCTATGGTATCGGTTCTGACGGAACAGTTGGTGCAAACAAAAATTCAATAAAAATTATAGGTGGAACAACAGATAAGTATGTGCAAGCATATTTTGCATATGATTCTAAAAAATCTGGTGGAGTTACTGTTTCGCATTTACGTTTTGGTGATACCCCAATACGTTCAACTTATTTAGTAAATACCCCTGATTTTGTGGCTTGCCATGTTCCTGCATATTTATTGAAATATGATATGCTCAAAGGTTTGAAACCGGGCGGAACATTCTTGCTCAACTCAATTTGGAACGAAGAAGAAACAAAAAGGCATTTGCCCCCTGCAATGAAAAAATATTTGGCAGAAAACAACATCAAATTCTATATTATCAATGCAACAGAAATTGCAAAAGAAATAGGTCTCGGTAATAGGACAAATACAATCATGCAAGCTGCATTCTTCAAAATTTCCAATGTGATTCCTTATGAACTTGCAGAAAAAGAAATGAAGAATGCCGTAGTAAAAACATTTAGGAAAAAAGGTGATGAAATAGTTAATATGAACATTGCCGCTATCGAAAGAGGCGGAAAAGAAATACTTAAGATTGAAGTTCCTGAAGAATGGAAAAACATTGAAGTTCATAAAGAAGAAGACAACGACGATAATGTACCGGAATTCGTTAAAAAAGTGGTAGAACCCATGAATGCACTTAAAGGAGATGACCTTCCGGTAAGTACATTTGTAGGTCGTGAAGATGGAACTTTCCCTAATGGAACAGCTCAATATGAAAAACGCGGCGTAGCAGTATTTGTTCCTACATGGAAAGCTGATGCTTGCATCCAGTGTAATTTGTGTGCATATTCTTGTCCTCATGCAGCTATAAGACCATTCTTAATGGATGAAAATGAAAAGAATAATGCACCAGAACCAATAGAAACAATTATAGCCAAACCCGAAAAACAATTCGGCGGATTGCAATACAGAATACAAATCAGTGTACTGGATTGTACAGGTTGTGAAGTTTGTACAGATGTTTGTCCTACCAATGCTCTTGAAATGAAGCCTCTGGAAGAACAAATGCATGAAGCAAAAGTTTGGGATTATCTTCATAATGAGGTAGGCTATAAAGAAAATATTGTTCCTAAAGACAAATCTGTAAAAAATTCTCAGTTTGCACAACCAATGTTTGAATTCTCCGGAGCTTGTGCAGGATGTGGAGAAACACCTTACATCAAACTTGTAACCCAATTGTACGGAGAAAGAATGATGATTGCAAATGCAACAGGATGTTCTTCAATCTATGGAGCTTCTGCACCTTCGACACCTTATTCATATAATGAAATAAGCAAAAAAGGACCGGCATGGGCAAACTCATTGTTTGAAGACAATGCAGAATACGGCTTTGGAATGGCTCTTGGTGTTGAAAAACTTAGAGACCGTATCAGAAGCAAGATGGAAGAACATATGAATGATGTAACTCCTGAAACTCAAGCAGCATTCAAAGAATGGATTGAAACATTCCACGACGGTGAAAAATCTAAGATTAGCAGCGAAAAAATTATAAAAGCCCTCGAAAAAGAAAATCATCCTATTGCAAAAGATATTCTTTCTCTCAAAGATTATCTTGTTAAAAAGTCAATTTGGATTATCGGTGGTGACGGTTGGGCTTATGATATAGGTTACGGAGGATTGGATCACGTATTGGCAGCCGGACACGATGTAAACTTACTCGTTTTGGATACTGAAGTTTACTCAAACACAGGCGGTCAAGCATCTAAGGCTTCGCAAACAGCCCAAGTTGCTAAATTTGCCGCAGCAGGTAAGCCGATTAGAAAAAAAGATCTCGGTGCACTTGCCATGACATACGGATATGTATATGTGGCACAAGTTGCTATGGGTGCAAACCAAAACCAACTTTTCAAAGCAGTAAAAGAAGCTGAAGAATATAAAGGTCCTTCAATCATAATAGCATACTCAACATGTATAGCTCATGGTGTAAGAAAAGGTATGGGTAAATCTCAAGCTGAAGAAAAGTTAGCAGTTGAAGCAGGTTATTGGCCTTTGTACAGATATAATCCGATGCTTGAAGCACAAGGTAAAAATCCATACTCATTGGACAGTAAAGAACCTGATTGGAGCAAGTTTGAAGAATTTCTTAACGGTGAAGTTCGTTATTCAGCACTCAAGCGAACATTTCCGGAAAAGGCAGAAGCAATGTTTAAACAAGCTCTCGAAGATGCTCAATGGAGATGGAAATACCACAAGAGACTTGCCGAAGCATACAAAATCAAAGTGGAAGTTTAATGCTTTATATCACTACAATAAAAAGGCAACCCGAAAAAGGTTGCCTTTTTTAGTTGATCTCTATAGGCAATTAAAATAATCTTTAATCTTTTCTGCCATTAATTTTCGTCTTTCTCTGAGAAAGTCAAAGTAATCCATATTAGGAAACTCCTCAGGTAATGAATAAGTTTCGTAGATTTGGGTTATTTCATCTTGACTTAAATCTTTAATAAACTCAGGCCAATAAACTGATGGCGGTTTATCACTTATTTTTATGTTGTCCTTGTATTCAATATAAACAAAATTAGCTACCTGATTGTAATCTTTTTGTTTTAGCTTAAAGTGAGTTGTTAAATAATTCTTTGGATAGATATGATGTAAATCTAAGGTTTTCTTAGCACTCTTAAATTGTGGTTTGAAATAGTCTCTTAGTTTTATATCAGAAAACAACACTTTAACATCGTTAAAAATCAAAGCAGACAAATAAGTGAGATAAACATAGTTGCGGGTTGACGAACTTTGTAATTGTTCGGGTAAAACAACAGTCCAAAAGTCATTTGTTAAATAAATGCCAATCGTGGTTTTAATAAATTCACCTACACCCAAATCTTTCATTTTATTAAAATCATCTTCAATCTTAGATTCGGGCGAACCTGTGTATCTCTGGGTAATAATAGAAAAAACAAACCACCTTTTAACCAAAGTTTCAATATCTTTATAAGTAAACTTAGTCTTTAAATCAAGCAATTTCAAATAGATAGCGTAAGATATAAAGAAAGCAACTTTTGAACTAATGAGAAACTCATCAATAAATCCAGCACTGTGAATAATCTTTATAAAATCGTGCCAGTTAGTTAGATTAAGCGCTTTTTGTTGTCCAGTTTTAAATATCTCAAAATTTTTCTCTCTAAGCTCCTGGGATACAACACGGTTTTCAAAATCACGTCCCTTTAGAATGAGATAAGCATATTTGAGCCTACCACGGTCAAAAGCATAGCCAACAATAGTACGAATTAACTGCTCAGGAGTTGGTTTTATGCCCATTATGTTATAAGAAGATGGCTTATTATCCTGCGGTATTTTGTGGGCATCTTTATAAAAATTCTCAAGCTGTTCACGTCCTTCAGGCCAATAAACAGACATCAATGTAAGAATAAAATCAGATTGATTAAGACTTTCGCCTTTACTGTTTATGCGTACAAAAATTTCAGACACTTCTTCTGGATCAAGCTCGGTTGAAAGTTCAAGCACCTGAAATGGGAAATTAAGGATATTTCTAACTTTTTCTATTCTCGTAGCTATTGTTTCCGGAGCAACACCAAGTTCCAAATCTTTAGTTTTATTCAAATAATCATTTACTAAACCAAAAGTCGAGCCGTTCTCAAAAATCTTGCTTATATCAGGAATCCATTCTTTACTCTTATCAATAGCGGCGTTATAAACTTCGAATTTTTCTTCAATAGGATTAAAAGAAATCTTGATTTTAAATTTATGCACATTTTTTGAAACAATTTCTTTGTTTTTAATAATTGAGTATAAGGAAGTTAGGCGTTGCTGTCCATCTATAACAAGAAAACGCGGGTCTCGTTTATTTTCCTGATTGATCTTCTTGAAACTATTGGCTTCCAGAATTTCCCACAGTATAATAAAACCTACAGGCATACCTTTATAAAGCGAATCAATCAAATCACGTGCTTTTGTTGTTTTCCAGACATAAGGCCTTTGCAAATCAGGTAAAGCAATATTACCAGTATCTATATCATTAATTAAATTCTGTAATTGATATGTCTTGTTAGTAAAAGTTAAATTTGAATTAGTCATAATTGTTTTTTTAAAAAGTTTTAAAGCCAATTATTTACTCATACGAATAACCTCCTCTTACCCGCAATGCAAGTATTTATCCACCAGTTCTTTCAGCGATTCTTTGTTGCCGTAAAGCATTTCACTCAAGCCTTTATCGTTAAATGCTTTAAGTTTTTTAATGGTAGAATCTATAATGCCGGCAGGGAAAAGTCCGTTTTCTTCAAATATTGCACGATTTCTTTCCAATTCTTCAGCTGCCTCGTAACAAGAAGCGGGCAAATGATCAAACTCGTACCCCTCTTCTTTAAAGATATTAACGGGTGCGTACAACTTTTCAGATGTTTCCAATGATTTATCAGAAGTCAATCCGCGGTATGCCCCCAAAATCAAACCTGACAAGAAAAGGAAAAAGTTTGCAGAATTATCCGCTGACCTAATTTCAACCGTTTGCTTATTGTCTGCTCTAGGTATCGCATCAAAATCATTACCTGTCATACTTTGCATTTTTTCTATATCTACATTCCAACCTAATGGAACACGAATAAGCACCGAACGATTTCTATCACCCCAGCATATACTTGTAGGTGCTTCTTGGTGAGGAACCAACCTCAAGTATGAAACAGGCACCATATTACCAAACGCTGACAATGGCTTGGCTATACCCAAAACACCACTAATCATTTTCCTTGCAACTTCACTCAATTTTCCATTTTCATCAAGCATAACATTTTTACCGTCTTTTTCCAATAAAAAGTGAAAATGAAGTCCACTGCCGGCTTTGCCAACTGCAATTTTAGGAGCAAATGTTACAATTAAATCTTTATATTTTTCAACCTTTTGTGTTAAATTTCTGAGAACCCACTTAGCTTTAAGCAGACTATATGCAGTTTCTTCCGGATCTGTAGGCAAAAATTCTATTTCGTGCTGTTCATAATATTTGTCTTCGTGGTAGAATGTTCCTACTTCCGTATGTCCATACTTAATTGTCCCGCCTATGTTGGTAATAATTTCCATAGCATCTTTTCGGAACTCACCACCCAAGGCAAAAGGCTCGGAAGCATGATACCCTTTTTGTTCTTTTGTAGGATATTTAGGCTTTTCTTCACTAATAATGTAATATTCCAATTCCCCTAGCGCTTTAAATTCGTAACCTGTCTCTTTTTTTAGTAATTCCTTAGCTTTAATAAGAATGTTTACGAAAGAATTTCTGAAAGGTGTACCGTCAGCTTCAAAAATACGGCAGAAAAAGCCTATGGTGGGTATTTCTTCGAAAGGCTCAAAATAAGCAGTCCTGTAAACCGGCAACAAATACAAATCGCTTGAACCTGTATCTATACTTTCAAATACACTGGAACCGTCAATTCTTTCGCCGTAAGTCAAAATACTTTCCAGATATTCCGGTTTATCAATATAAAATGTAAGAGTTTTTATTCGCAAATCTCCACCTATATAGTGAAAATTTACCATTTGAAATTCACCTTCCAAATAAAGGTTCAAAAAATCTTCTTTTGTGAAGTAACGGCTTTCTTTTGACAAAGCCGCTTCAAGTAAATTCTTTCCCATAGCAAAATGTATTTTATCTTTGTGTCAAAATTAAAACATTTTTTAGAATGTTTTTCGTATTGTCAAAGATTTTGGTTTATTTTACGCATCCATATACTTGGATTTTAACTTTTCTTTTTATTGCTTTATTTACCAAAAAGGCAAAACTTAAAAGGATAAGCATCATTATTTCAATAGTTTTAGCATTTTTATTTTCTGAAACCATAATTTTCAATGCTTTTATGGATTGGTGGGAACCTGATGCCAAACCAATAAGTGAGTTGGACAAAAAATATGATTTTGCCGTGGTACTTGGCGGTATAGCAAGCTACGACAGCAAAGCAGGTAAAATTATTCCCCGGTATGCTGCAGACCGTCTTATACAAGCGGTTAAACTGTACAAAAAGAAAATTGTAAAAAAAATATTGATTAGCGGTGGTGCCGCCTCACTTTTTATCGATGTTAAGCCTGAAGCCGATTTTCTAAAAAAATACCTCATCGACATCGGTATTCCCGAAAAGGATATAATAATAGAAAACAAATCGAAAAACACCTACGAGAATGCTGTTTTTACTTATCAAATTTTCAAAAAAAACAACTGGTTAAACAAAAAATTTTTGCTTATCACATCGGCATTTCATATGCGAAGAGCGGAGGCTTGTTTCAAAAAAGCAGGCTTCAGAAATTTTGACACATTTCCGGTTGATCAATACGGAGGGAAACTGAATGTAGATTATCATTTGCTCTTGCTTCCCAAAGCTGAAGTTTTGGCATATTGGAACATTCTCACAAAAGAATGGGTTGGGATGATTATGTATAAAATTGCGGGATACATTTGATAGTTGTTAATGGTTAATTATGAATTGTAATGATTGATTAAGCGGGCTTTAGCCCGTTTTGCTAATTAAAAAATACCATATTTTGATTAGCCCTGCCATTTATGGTAGGGTGAAAAATGCCAAATTATGAACAGGCTTTAGCCTTAGGTTTCTTTGTATCGAGGCTAAAGCTCCACATTTGCCGGCATATCACCATTTACCCCGCCATAAATGATGGAGTTATGCTATTATAATGCTACTGCACAAATCTTTCGTGCATAGCATAAATCATTGCTATTCAATCATATACAAAATTGCCACACGATACAATCGTGCGGCAACAGAGATTTTTTTGACATCACAATACAATCAATAGATGACATGTAAGTGTTTGTTGGTTCTATCCTTTTTCAACGAAAACTAAAAAAACAAATCCGCTTTAAAAAAGAAATGATTATTTTAGCGTTTCTCATTATACCCTTAAAATGTCAATAACATATTTAAAAGGTTGCGGATTTGTTTATGTTGATAAAAAGAAAAAAATGAAGAAGAAAGTTTATATTGAGACATACGGATGTCAAATGAATGTTGCAGACAGTGAATTAGTTGCAACAATACTGAATGGCGAAGGTTACGAACTTACAAAAGACATAAATTCGGCTGATGTAATCTTTGTAAATACTTGTGCCGTAAGAGAACACGCCGAACAAAGAGTTTTGAGCAGGTTGGACTATTTTAATACTTTCAAAAAAAAGAAACCAAACGTAAAAATCGGCGTTCTTGGTTGTATGGCGGAAAGAATGCGACAGTCAATTTTTGAACAAAAACCGTTTGTGGATATAGTTGCAGGTCCTGACTCATACCGTAACCTGCCGCAAATGATAGAAACGACCGAAAGTGGACAAAAAGCAGTAAACATAATCCTCTCAAAAGAAGAAACTTACGAAGGAATCTTACCTACCAGGTACGACAGTAACGGGTTATCTGCATTTATTTCAATTATGCGCGGCTGCGATAATATGTGTACATTTTGCATAGTGCCGTTTACACGCGGCAGGGAAAGAAGCCGTTCGGTGGATAGTATTTTGGAAGAAACCAAACAAATAGTAAAAGACGGTTTTAAAGAAATTACCCTCATAGGACAAAACGTAGATAAATACATTTACAAAGATGTAAATTTTGCCAAACTTCTGGCAATGGTTGCAGACGAAGCAAAAGATTTAAGGATAAGATTTGCAACTTCATACCCGCAACACTTTACCGAAGAAGTAGTTAAAGTTATGGCTGACAAACCGAATATTTGCCACTACATACACTTGCCCGTACAATCGGGAAGCAACAGGATGCTCGAACTTATGAAAAGGGGTTACACACGCGAATGGTACCTTGACAAAATAAAAATGATACGGGATTATGTTCCCGATGCCGCTATTTCTACCGATATTATTGCCGGATTTTGCGGTGAAACGGAAGAAGACCACAAAAACACTTTGAGGCTAATGGAAGAAGTGGCTTTTGATTATGCATATATGTTCAAATATTCGGAGCGTCCGGGCACTTATGCCGCAAAAAACCTGAAAGACGATGTACCCGAAGAAGTAAAACTCCGAAGGCTGAACGAAATTATTGCCCTTCAAAGGCAACTTTCAGAACAAAGCAACATAAAAGATGTTGACAAGACTTTCAAAGTTTTGGTAGAAGGCGTATCAAAAAAATCCAAAGACGAACTTTTCGGTCGCAATTCACAAAACAAAGTTATAGTTTTTCCAAAGCGAAATGATAAACCGGGAGATTTGATTGATGTAAAAGTTACCGGATACACCTCTGCAACACTGCGGGGAGAAATCATTTAGACACGATAACAAATTCAGTACGGCGATTTTTCGCCCTGCCCTCAGCCGTAGCATTAGATGCTATTGGTTTGGTTTGTCCGAAACCTCTTACGGCAACAATACGGCTTGGCTTAATTCCGCTGAAAATCAGATAATCACGTACAACCTTTGCCCGTCTTTGGGAAAGTTCCAAATTCTTTTTAGGATTACCGACATTATCGGTATGACCGTGTATTTCAATTTTTATGTTGGGATTCTCTTTCAGAAATCCCACAAAATTATCCAACACAAAAAGGCTTTCTTTATTCAGTTTGGCACTGTTAGTAGCAAAGTGAACATCGTTCAATCTAACTTTTTCACCAACTTTAATTGGTCTCATTTCCATTTTCACTTCAACCGGTGCGGAATACAATCTCGCATGTTTCGGTGTAATAAGTTTAGATGTAAATGCGTAATCTTTCTTTTTAACTTTTACCAAAAATTCATCATCATCATTTTCTGCCGCAATTGCCACAGCATAATTACCGGTACTTTTATCAACCATTCCCTCCATTTTTTTATTTGTTTTGGCATTTACAATTTCCACCTTTGCATCGGTAATTACCTTCCCGCTCTCATCCACCAATTTTCCTTTTACAAACAACACCTTTTTAGGTCTGGCGCCTTCGTAAAGGTCAAAAGAATAAATGTCCCAACCTCCATCTTCGTTATATTTATTTGACGAAAAATAAGCTTTCTGTCCGTTTGTACTGACAATAAAACCCAAATCATCTCCTTCTGTATTAATCGGATAGCCTATATTTTTCGGTTTTGTCCATTTGCCATTCTTTTTTTGAGAAAAATAAATATCAAAGCCTCCCATTCCATCTCTGCCGTCTGATGCAAAATATAATGTTTGGCTGTCGGTATGAATAAAAGGCGATTTTTCATTTTTGGAAGTATTAATTTGCGGACCCAAGTTTTTAGCTTTTGTCCACTTGCCGTTTTTTAAATATGACACATAAATGTCAATTGTTTGGTTGTCTAGACTAAAACCAATATTTGAAGGTCTTATACTTGCAAAATAAAGCACTTTTCCGTCTGCACTAATAGAAGGTTGACTTTCCCATGTATTTTCACCATTTATAGCAGCACCGAGATTCTCCAGCTTTGACCAACCTCCTTTTTCTCTATGAGAAACATAAATATCACAATTTTTATAAGGTCTGCCTCCTACTTTAACAAATTTGCAAATAGTTACGTATAGCTGCGAGTTATCAATGGTAATACTGCATGCCCCCTGATCTATACCCTCTTGATTAAAGGGTGCAGGCATTGCTTGTCCTACCTCAAACCTTTCGTATGAAGAGGTTACAGGTGTAGTTCGTTTGCTATATGAAAATTCATCCACCCACCTTTTGGTTTGCGTTTCTTTGTTGAACTTGGCATAACGGCGTGTGAAAAATGCTAATTCACCGTCGGGACTTATCAATGGCAAAAACTCATCCTTAGGAGTAGAAATATCATACAACTTATGCGGATCAAAAGGTACGGGATGCTTTACCAAATAAGCAATCTTAGACATTTTTTTTAAAGCAACTTTTGCATCTTTTTTTTCATCTCCGTTGTTTCTGCTGTTTTTAACAAAGATTTCAAAATATTGCAGTGCTTTTGTGTAATTCTTTCTTTTGTAATGAAATTTCCCTAAATAATAAAAAGCCATAAAATCTTCTGTTGAAGGACAATATTTGATAACTTTCTCAAAATTCTTTTTTGACGAAATAAAATATCTTTCGGCATTAGCAGCCTGTCTGTAATCTCCCGATGCTTTAACAGCCTTTTCCCATTTCATAAGTCCGAGTTGGAAATATACTTCTGCAAAGGAAGGTTCAATTTTTTTGGCTTCATTTAGCCTGTCGCGAGCTTGACGAATATTACCCGTTCTTAAATCATCAAGGGCCTTTTGGTAAAGTTTAATGGCTTTTTTTTTGGTAACTTGTTCGCAATGCTGCAAATCAACAGCATCTTGAGAAAAAGATAATGCGGGAATCAGAAGAAAAATAAATATTTTTAACAACCTGTCTTTCAAGGCTTAAAAAATCTTTTTTGATAAACAATCGTATCCAAAGCATATTTTACCTCTGCACCAAGTTTGCCCGAATCATTATAAATACGCCAAATCCCTTCTTTTAAGCCTTGTTTATAATATCCCTCGTAAAACAAAGTACCATTTTTACGATACACTACTATTTTCCCATCGGTCTTACCATCTTTAAATGTAGTTTTACTCATAATTCTTCCATCTTCAAAATATGAAATCCACTCACCTGTACGCCTATTATTAGGAGTAAAACTTCCTTCCAGATATTTTTTCCCGTTATCATAGTATGTTATTTCCTTATATCCGTGTGTCACTTTATCAGTATATCGTTCTTTCTTTAACTTTCCATCCGGATAAGTCTCAACTACTTCCCGAATAACTTCATGTTTTTTTGTTCCGTTACTATTTACCGGATTATTTCCTGAATTGCAGGAAAAAACAGACAAACTAATCAATAATATAATAAGGTCCCTTAATTTCATTGTTAATTTTGTTTCTTATTCTTTTTTCTTTGTTTACCTTCTTTTACTACAACTGTTTTACCAAAATCAAAAATAGAAAAATGTAAATAACGCTTCGGATTTTCTTTTATATCTTTCATTAATAAATCCAAATCGTTTGCAGATTTTTCCAATTTATTAAATAATGTATTATTGTTAACCAATTGTCCCATTGTTCCTTCACCTTTATTAATCTTATCCATTATGGTATTAACGGCAGTGAGTGTTTGATTGGTTTCTTCAATTGTTTTAACAAAATTTACCTTAGCCAAACTGTCAGATACTTGATTTAAGTTATTTATTATTGCATTGATTTTATCATTATTGTCTTTCAGGTTTTGTGAAATAGACAATAAATTATCCATAAAAACCACAATCTTGCTCTTTTGTCCGGACAGCAAAGTATCAAAAGTAAAAGTTGTTTTTTCCAAACTTACAACAGTATTCTTCAAGCTTTCAAAAGAAATTTTCAGATTACGTCTTGTTTTTTCGTTAAAAATATTTTGTACTATGGTAGCAGCCGAATCAAAAGAGGCTATCAAATCTTCCGCTTTTTTCTTCAATGGCATTATTTCTGCATTAACTTGTTCTTTCAAATCTTTTTCTATCATTCCGTAAAGAGTATCGCCGGAAGCAAGATAATGAGTTGAATTAGAATAAATTATTTTCAAGGCTTTAGTACCCATGATATCCTGACTGTAAATTTGTGCTATGGAAGAATCTGGTATTTTATAATCCCCTGCAACAGAAAACTTTACAACAACACCACTATAATCCGTCTTAAGAGTAATATCTCTTACTTGCCCAACGGGATAACCGTTTATGGTAACTTCATTCGAAACTTTTAAACCACTTACATTTTTGTACTCAACATAAAAAACCTGGTCGGTAGAAAAGATGTCTATTCCTTTCAAATAATTTATGCCCCAAATAAATAAGAGCAATGCCACAGTAAATAGTACACCTATAAGTATATATGTTTTCTTTTTCACTTTTTATTAGATTTTTTTTCAATTTTTTTTGCTTCCCTTAACGAAATTCTATTGCCCGAACTGTCAAATGCCACGATAAAAGCATCTTTGAAATTTTTCTTTATGTCTTTACTCAAAGCAGATATTTCCCTGAATGTTTTTGCATACCCATAATAATATTTATACATTCCGTTTTTAATTTTTTCTGTAGAAATTAATGATTTATTTAAATTTTTTAATTCAGGAGAATCATAATCTACAGGTTTACTTGATGTTAAAAATTGTATTTTATACAAAACAGTCGGTTTTTCGGAATTTGCCTCAAATCCTTTTGCTTTTCTGCCTTCAGCTTCCATTTCTTCTTTGTATTCTTTGAAAGCCTTGAATATTGCATAAGCCAATTCTTTTTGTCCCTTCGAAGAGGTTATGTATTTAGCTTCCGTTGGATTACTGATAAAACCTGCCTCAATAAGAATACTAGGCATTGCAGTCTTCCAAAGGACAAGAAAACCAGCTTGTTTTACTCCACGATCTAACCTATGGGCAGTATTTTTAAAATTCTTTTGAACCAGACTGGCAATTTTCAGACTTTGATCCAGATATGCATTTTGGAACAATGTAAAAATTATACTCGCTTCTGGTGAGTTAGGGTCAAAACCGTCATACTTCTTTTTATAATCGATTTCTTTCAGGATAACCTGGTTTTCCTTCTTTGCAACTTCCAGATTTTGTTTTGTTTTGTGAAGCCCCATAACATAAGTTTCCGTTCCGTAGGGCTTTGTGCTGGGATTTGAATTTATGTGTATGGAAATAAACAAGTCAGCTTTGTTTTGATTTGCAATTTCTCCTCTTCTATAAAGTTCTACAAATACATCTTTATCCCTTGTAAGAATAACCTTAACATCAGGTAAACTGTCGTTAATGAACTTTTTCAGATACTTTGCAATTCCAAGTACAATGTCTTTTTCTCTACCATATTTTGACATTGCTCCCGGGTCTTTACCGCCGTGTCCGGGGTCTATCACAACAGTCTTTACAGCATACATGTCCTCTTGTGCCGAACTGCCAAAAGACAACAATGCAAACATTAAAGAAAGACCAAGTATGAGTAATGTGTTTTTTGGTTTCATATTAAAAAAATAGTTAGTTTTGGCGTTCGGTTTTCTTACATACAATAATAGTGCAAAAATACTCATAATCTTGAAAAAACCGCTTAAATATACTACTCATTTTTTGTTTTTACTGCTACTTCCGTTTTTTATTTCGGCTCAAACAACTACGGAGAAAGCAGACACCGTAAATTCAAACGCAAAAGATACTTCATTATTGAAAGAAAATAAAAAAACGAATAATAAAATTGATGCTCCGGTATTCAGCAAATCTGCAGATTCCACTGTAATAGACCTCAAACGCAATAAAATGATTTTGGTTGGCAATGCCAATATTAAATACAAAAACATTGAAGTAAGTGCAGAATATATGGAATTTGATTTCGGAAAAAAAGAAATTTTAGCAAAACCATTGTATGACTCACTTGGTAATGCCATCGGTAAACCGCACTTCAAAGATGAAAATGATGAATTTGATGCAGATGAAATACGCTACAATTTTAAAACAAAAAAAGGAATAGTAAAAAATGTACGGACACAAGAAGGAGAAGGGTACCTTATAAGCGAAAAAACAAAACGCCTGCCCGGTAATATAGTCTGTCTCACAAACGGAAAATTCACCACTTGCAACCTCGAACATCCACACTATTACATAGAATTAACAAAAGCCAAAGTAATTCCTAACGACAAAATAGTTTCAGGACCTGCATATATCGTACTAGAAGATGTACCGTTGCCGATTTTTATTCCGTTCGGATATTTCCCCAACAAAAAAGGGCATTCTTCAGGTGTTGTTTTACCGGAATACGGAGAAGAAAGAAACAGAGGTTTTTTCTTGAAAAACTGGGGATACTATTTTGCATTAAACGATTATTCCGACCTCTTGCTTACGGCAGATATTTACTCGCTCGGGTCGTGGGGAGCACACCTAAAAAGCAATTATAAAGTCAGATACAAATTCAATGGGTTGTTGAAACTTGATTATTCCAAGGTAATTATTTCAGAGCCGGATTTGCCTGACTATCAAAACATAAATACATATTGGATAAGATGGTCTCATAATCAGGACAATAAAGCAAACCCTACAATGTCATTCAAAGCCAATGTGAACTTTGGTTCATCATCTTACGGGAAATACAGCGGAGTAAACTTCAACCAACGCTTACGCAGCACCGTACAGTCTAATGTTGCATTTACAAAACGATTTGCCAATACTCCATTTAGTATGTCTGTAAACTTGCGTCACTCACAAAATATGCTGGACAGCACCATAAATTTAAGCATCCCAGAAATTGCCTTCAACATGAGGCGGATTTATCCATTCAAAAATAAAAAAGGTGGCAAGCACCACTCTTATGAAAAAATAAGCGTGTCTTGGTCGTCAAATATGAAAAACACTATAAAAGTAAAAGAAAACGACTTGTACAAAGCAACCTATCTGAACAACTATCGCAATGGAATAAAAAACACTATTCCCATAAGTTGGAATACTAAACTTTTCAATTATCTCAACTTCTCACCATCTGCAAGATGGACAGAAAGATGGTATTTTCGTTCAATACACAAATCACTAATCAACAACACACTAATAACTGATACTGTCCCCGGATTTGTAAGAGGATACGATTACGACATAAACATTCCCGTCAGCACAAAAATTTATGGTTTTTTCACTTTTAAGTCAACAAAGAAAAACCCGAAAATAAAAGCTATCCGCCACATGATAACACCTCAAGTGGGATATAAATACCACCCTGACTTTTCTGAATCAAAATACGGATTCTACGAACCTGTCCCGGGGGATACAACAGGTGCTTTATATTCAATTTTTGGTGATGCTATTTTTGGAACACCTCCCACCGGGAAATATGGTGCCGTGAACTTCTCCCTTAACAATAATGTGGAAATGAAAGTACGACAAGGTTCCGATACATCAGAAACATACAAAAAGATTCCTATGCTTCAAAGTTTAAATATTGCCTCAAATTATAATCTTGCCGTAGATAGTATGAATTGGTCAAATATAAACATAAATGCACGTACTCGGCTAATAGGGATGTTTGATCTATCATTTTCCGGCTCCATAAATCCATACAAACTTAACGACGAAGGTAAACTTATCAATGAACTGTTGTGGAACGAAAACAGTATAGGTAGATTCACAAATGGTAGAGCTGCTATTAACTTTAACATGAATAACAAAACATTAAAGAAAAAAGGCAGCAAAAATAGGACGAGTAAAAATACAGGAGATTATGCTTACAGCGACATAAAGTGGAATATGAGCATTAGTTATGTATATATGTACAGCAAACCATACCTTGCAGAAACAAGAACACAAACAATCAGACTTACCGGTAATCTGAAACCTACTGACCGCTGGCGTGTTGATTTTACTTTCGGATATGATTTGATCAACAAAAAAATCACTTATCCTTCATTTATGATTTATCGGGATTTGCACTGCTGGGAAATGAGTTTAAGAGTAATCCCTTTTGGTGCATACCAAAGCTATAATTTCACCCTTCGCGTAAAAGCATCAATGCTTCAAGATGTTAAGTACGAACAACGCAGAAGTTGGATGGAATATTTGTAGTTTTCTTGTTTGGGGATAAAGCCAGGCAATTAGCATCAATTCATCATACCCTGACATAAATTACGACGATAACCACACTAACTTAAACAATTATATTAAAAAAAGATAGCACAACAATTAAAACAGTCCATTATCCTATTATTAAAATCCAACAACTTACAACTAACAATTTAATATTTAAAACCTACTTCGGCAACCTTTCTCCAAAAATCATTGTGCCGAGGCGAATCATTGTACTACCTTCTTCAATTGCTATTTTGTAGTCGTGGCTCATTCCCATTGACAACTCATCAAAATAATCATCACCGCTGAAATATGTTCGTTTAAGTTCTTCAAATAAATATCTCACAGCTTTAAACTCATTCCTTATCAAGGACTTGTCATCGGTATTGGTTGCCATAGTCATAAGACCGCGGAAACGGATATTAGGGAAAAGTTTTTTCCAATCGTTTTTTCCTAATTCTTCTTTAAGGGCATCGGGCTTAAAACCGAATTTGCTCTCTTCTTTTGCAGTATGAATTTCAAAAAGGCAATCTACTACCCTGCCGGCTCTTGCAGCACGCTTGTTTATCTCTTTTGCTAATTCAAAATCATCTACAGAATGTATCATCGAAATAAACGGCACAATATATTTAACCTTGTTTCTCTGCAAATGACCTATCATATGCCATTCTATATCGCCAGGAAATATTTCGTGTTTACGCACAAGCTCCTGCACAATATTTTCACCAAATATCCTATGACCCACATCGTATGCAGCTTGCAATTTTTCATCGGGTTGGCGTTTGCTCACCGCTACCAACTTCACTCCTTCTGGCAGTTCTTTCAATATTTTTTCTAAATTTTGCTTCACTCTTTCCATAGCTTAATTTTATAAATATAGAAACATAAAAAGGCTGAACCGAAAACTACGGAACAGCCTGATTTTATATTAAACTCATTATTTTTATGCTTTCATAATTTGCTCAATATCATCTATTTCCTTAGGTATTTTCTTACCCATTACTTCACACCCGTTTTCGGTAATCAATAAATCATCTTCAATCCTTATGCCGCCAAAATCTTTATATTTTTCCACTTCATCGTAATTGATGAAATCCATAAACTTACCTTCTTTTCGCCACATATCAATAAGTGCGGGTATAAAATAAATACCCGGCTCATCGGTTAGCACAAATCCGGGCTTCAATTCCCTTGCCAAGCGGAGATATGCCAACCCAAATTGATCGGACCTTTTAACATTTTCGTCATATCCCACATAATCTTCTCCTAAACCTTCCATATCGTGTACATCAAGTCCCATCATATGCCCCAATCCGTGAGGGAAAAACAAAGCATGAGCACCAACTGCCACTGCTTCATCAATATCACCTTTCATCAAACCCAAATCATTTAATCCTGAAGCAATAACTCTGGCAGCTTCCAAGTGCATATCCAAATATTTAACACCCGGACGCGAAAGTTCTATTACCTTCTTATTAGCATTCAAAACTATGGTATAAACATCCCTTTGTCTTTGGTCAAATTTGCCTGACACCGGCACTGTACGAGTAAAATCAGATGCATATCCCATTGCAGTCTCGGCTCCGGCATCTGTAAGCATCATTTTACCTGATTGCAAAATATTACCATGATAATGATTATGTAGCGTTTCACCGTTTTGTGTCAAAATCACAGGAAAAGAAATTCTCCCTCCATTTGCAATCGGTATGGCTTCTACGGAGGCAGCTATTTTTTGCTCAACAATACCCGGCTTGCACATTCGCATTGCCGTAACATGCATTTCGTAGCCGACTTCTATTGCCTTTTCTATTTCTTTAATTTCGTACTCGTCTTTTACCGAACGGAGTTCAACAATAGCCTTAATCAACTCTTCCGAAATATATTTTTTGTAATCATCCTTCAAAACATCATTGTAAAAATTAATATGTTCCCCTCTATAAGGTGGTACTATATGAATTTTCTTTCCTTTAGCTTTTGCATCATCAACAATTTTATAAATATCGGTATATTTACCTATGTATTCAACTCCAACCTCCTTTGCAAGTTCGGAAACAGAAGGTTGTGGACCCATCCAGATAATATCATCAATTTCAAAATCATCACCGAGAATTATATCCTTTCCTTCATCAAAATCAATAACACCAATAAAATGTGGTTTGTTTATGGCAAAAAAGTATAAAAAATTACTGTCTTGCCTAAAATGATATTCGTTTGCAGGATAATTATATGCTGCATTTTCATTGCCTAAAATTATAGCAACACCACTATTAACCAGCTCCTTAAGCCTATTTCGCCTATTTATGTAAACTTCTTTTGGGAACATAATTTGTAATTTTTTGATTTCTTTATCAAAGGTAATCATTTTTTAGATTGGCAAAATTGTAACACGGCAATAATATTTACATTACCATAAAAAAGTGATAAATGAACAAATTTTTTCATTTTAAAATAAAAAAAAAAAATCTACTACTTTTTACCATAATGACTCTTTTTAACAAAACTTGTAGTAAATAATTTTTTGT
>JALTDM010000235.1 GCA_027074135.1 Bacteroidales bacterium | reverse complement strand
TCCTACCCACATTCAATTTTTTTATACTTTTGTCTGTCAAATTTTCCCGAAAATGAAGAAAAATCTTGTTATAGTAGAATCACCCGCAAAGGCTAAAACCATTCAAAAATTTCTTGGAAAAGATTACGATGTAAAATCCAGTTTTGGACACATCAGAGACCTGTCTCCCAAGAAGTTGAGTGTAGATATAGAAAACAATTTCGAGCCACAATACGAAATTCCCAAAGAAAAGAAAAAACTTGTATCCGAACTTAAAAAAGCTGCCAAAGAACATGAAACCATATGGTTGGCAACCGATGAAGATCGCGAGGGGGAAGCTATTGCTTGGCACTTGTCGGAAGCATTGAAACTAAATGATAATAGTACAAAACGCATTGCTTTTCACGAAATTACGAAAGATGCAATAAAAAAAGCCATTGAGTCGCCGCGTGTCATAGATTACAATTTGGTAAATGCCCAACAGGCAAGGAGAATACTTGACAGACTTGTAGGTTACGAACTCAGTCCGCTGCTATGGAAAAAAGTGAAACCTGCACTCTCGGCAGGTCGTGTACAATCGGTAGCAGTTCGCCTAATTGTAGAAAGGGAAGAGGAGATTGAAAACTTCAAGCCCGAATCATTTTTTAAGCTGCAAGCCGTATTTACTTTTGAAGGCACTGACGGCAAGGTGCACGAATTGCAAGCCACATTGTCCGACAACATTAAGACAGAAAAGGAAGTTGAGAAACTACTTGATTTACTGAAAAATGCAGGCTTCAAGATTTTATCCATAGAAAAGAAAGAAGCTGTAAAAAATCCGCCGCCGCCGTTTACTACTTCCACCTTGCAACAGGAAGCAAGCCGTAAACTTGGTTTACCTGTGAGCAAAACAATGAGAATTGCCCAAAAACTCTACGAAGAAGGGCATATTACATATATGAGAACAGATTCGGTACATTTGTCGAATTTGGCCATAAATACTGCAAAAAAGGTTATTTCAGACCTATACGGTGCCGAATATTCGCAACCCCGTCAATATCAAACCAAAATAAAATCGGCACAAGAAGCTCACGAAGCAATAAGACCTACATACATCAACAAGCAAACGATTGAGGGTACAGCACAAGAGAAGAAACTTTACGACCTTATCTGGAAGCGAACCATTGCATCGCAAATGAAAAGTGCCAAATTTGAACGTACCATTATTACAATAGGCATTCAGCCGCCTCAAAAATATAATTGGGTGGCAGAAGGAGAAATTTTGCTTTTTGACGGATTTTTGAAAGTTTACAAAGAATCGACGGATGATGAAAAAGGCGAAGAAGGTGCTAAATTATTGCCCGCTGACATAAGCAAAGATACCGAACTTGCTTTGAAAAAAGTGATGGCGACGCAAAAGTTTACCCGCCATTTGCCGAGATACACAGAAGCATCGTTGGTTAAAAAGCTCGAAGAGTTAGGAATTGGACGTCCATCTACTTATGCGCCGATTATTTCTACTATTCAGGACAGGCAGTATGTGGAACGCAAAACGATAGAAGGACAAGAACGTCCTGTTACCATTATTACATTGTCGAGCGGTAAGATTACACGCAAGACCAAAAAGGAAAAAACGGGATATGAAAAAAATAAACTTGTGCCAACTGATATAGGCAGGATTGTAAACGGATTTTTGATAAAATATTTCCCGGAGATTGTTAATTACAATTTTACGGCCACGGTTGAAAAGCAATTTGACATAATAGCAGAAGGTAAGTTAGATTGGCGAAAGATGATAGCCGATTTCTATAAGGATTTTCATAAAAAAATAGAAGAGACTACTTCTACCGCAAAAAAAGAGCTTACAGGTAAAGAACTCGGCACAGATCCTGCAACAGGCAAGCCTGTTTTTGCAAAAATAGGTCGTTACGGACCTTATATCCAAGTGGGAGATTCGTCTGATACCGAAAAGCCTAAATTTTATCCTATACCTCCGGGCAAAAGCATTAGCGACATTACTCCTGAGTATGCCCAAAAGTTGATAAATCTGGATAAGAAAGTCGGTAAATACGAAGGTGAAGAAATAACAAGGGGCATAGGCAAATATGGACCGTATTTGTATTGGAACGGCAAGTATTACCCGATTCCGAAAGACATTGATATGACCGAAATCACCGAAGAAAAGGCGATTGAGATTATAAATGCAAAAATTGCACAAGATAAACAACGCTTTGTAAAACAGTTTGATAATGATCCGGATTTACAAATCTTGAAAGGTCGTTGGGGACTTTACATCAAATACAAGGGCAAAAATTACCGTATCCCGAAAGAATACAAAGGTAAAGATCTTTCTTACGATGATTGTATGAAAATAATAAACGCTGCCAAATAGGTAAAATAATGGAGTTTGTCGAATACATTTTCGAGCGGTCAAGTTGCAAAACCAAAGAAGGAAGTTTTTACGACCCGTTTTTGATAAATAATTACGATGGTTTTGTAAAGAATTTTGAACTTGCAAAAGAAAGTGTAAAGGATAAAAAAGCTGTATTTCTGCTTTCGGCTGCTAAGACCGAAGAAGACAAAAAAGCTGTTGACACCATTCGTACTGCATTGTATGATTTAGATGAAACAAACAAGGAGGTTATTTTTTTTGACGTGGGCAATATTCAACCTAACCTAATTACACACGATAAACTTTCATCGTCGCTGAAATATTTTTTTGAAGAATTGTATGGTATATGGGATAAAGAAAACTTGCGTTTTTTGATTTTGTTGCCACAAAGAACTGTTTTGCCGGACTTTTTGTCTTCAATACCCGAAAAATTGTTCACTATAACAGATGTTAACTCGTATTTTGACCTTTCCGATACTGTAAAAATGCTTACTGCCCGTGGTAATTTGCTCATTTACAACCTTATTGGTGCAATGCAGTTTTTTTTCAATTATGAACTACACGACAGCCAATACAATGAAATTTTTGTGAGGTTTGGCGATGTGAAAGAAGATCTGTATTCCTATTTTGAGCCTGTGGCGAGGGAAAGCAAAGTAGTTATCAATTCTCTGGATTCGGTAGCATCTGCATTTGCCAGAGGTTCGTGTCTGCGGTCAGCAAACGGTTTTGATGCTTATTCTTTTTCGGCATTGTCTCATATTGAGGCATTGTCACCTGCTGTCAGGTTTAATTTTTATACATCTTTTTGCAATTTTGGTGATGACACGACAGGAAGTTCTGCAAGTCTTATTGCTCAATCTGTTTGGCTCTATTTGAATACTTTTCAGAAAGCTGTGTATGAGAATCCTTTGGCAAAACCAACTCCCGACCATATTGAAATTATTCATCAATTGAATACCGATATTGATTTTGATTTGACTTTTTATCACAGCACTTTTACAGACAGGTGGTGGATACAAATACCCGGTTCAGCTTTTGTTTTTGCCATTTCCGGGTTAGAATACGAGAGGTTGAAAAAAGGAATAGTGCCGGACAGGATTTTAAAACTCATAAAAAATTTTTCGTGATATGAACAGTTTGTGGAAGTTTCAGGATTGGGGATTGGTGGAATACGGCGATGCTTGGGACAGGCAACGTCAGTTGTGGAATGAGGTGAAAGACAGCAAGTATGCCACAGAAGAGAGAAAAAGCAAAATAAATTATCTTGTTTTTTGTGAACATCCGCATGTTTATACACTCGGCAAAAGCGGACACGATGAAAATCTTCTTATACCCGAGAATTTTCTTAACAAAATAGGTGCAAAATATTTCCACATAGACCGTGGAGGAGATATTACTTACCACGGACCCGGGCAAATTGTCGGATATCCCATTATTGACCTTGAAGTGTTCGGTTTGGGAGTGAAGTCTTACATCCATTCCATTGAGGAGACGATTATCAGGTTTTTGGACGGGTACGGCATAAAGGCAAGAAGGCTTGAAGGTGCTACAGGTGTGTGGTTAGACCCTGATACGCCAAAAGCAAGAAAAATTTGTGCCATTGGGGTTAAAGTGAGCAGGTGGATTACGATGCATGGTTTTGCTTTTAATGTGAATACCGACTTGAATTATTTTTCTTACATAAATCCTTGCGGTTTTCAAGACAAGGGCGTTACTTCAATGTCTAAAGAACTGGGCAAACCGCTTGATTTTGAAGAAGTGAAGCAAGGACTTGCAACCGAATTTGAAAAAGTATTCGGTCATAAACTTGAAAGATGACTTACGAAGAAACTTTGCGGTATTTGTTTTCTATGCTACCTATGTATCAGAGGGTAGGCAAGGCGGCGTACAAAAAGGATTTGGGCAATACTTTGGAACTTGACAAGTTTTACGGGCATCCGCACCGTGATTTTTTGTCGGTGCACATTGCAGGGACTAACGGCAAGGGATCGGTTTCGCACTTTTTGGCTTCTATATTGCAAGAGCAGGGCTACAAAACAGGACTTTATACTTCACCGCATTTGAAAGATTACCGAGAGAGGATAAAAAAAAATGGTGTTGAGATAGAAAAAGATTTTGTGGTTGATTTTGTGGAGTCGTCTAAGCGGATTATAGAAAAAGTGCAACCATCGTTTTTTGAACTGACTGTGCTGATGGCTTTTGTTTATTTCAAGGAAAAAAAGACAGATATTGCTGTAATTGAAACAGGAATGGGAGGCAGGTTGGACTCTACCAATGTAATTTTGCCGGAAGTTTCGGTGATAACGAATATAAGTTTTGACCACTCTGAATTTCTTGGTGGTACTCTTGCCGGAATAGCAGGTGAAAAAGCGGGAATAATAAAAGAAAACACGCCTGTTGTAATCGGGGAATACAACGAAGAGACTTTTCCCGTATTTAAAAAGACAGCAAAAAGTAAAAATGCACCGGTGGTTTTAGCTGAAAATGAATATCACATTGATTACTTAATGGAAGAGCCGGGCAAATTTTTGGTAATGAATGTAAAAGACGCAGGGGGAGAGGTAGTTTGTCCCAAGCTGAAGTCAGGCTTGCTTGGTGAGTATCAGCGAAAAAATATTATTACCACGCTTGCGGCGGTTGATGCTTTCGGAGAGAAAGACAACATAAGTGCAGGCAAAGATGCCGTTTACGAAGGAATAAAAAATGTGGTTCGTAATACCGGAATAAAAGGTAGGTGGCAGATTGCAAGGTATAATCCCACTGTGGTTTATGATATTGCACACAACGAAGCGGCAATAATGTATTTGTCACAAGCAGTCAAAAATATTCCTTATCGCAATTTGAGAATAGTAGCCGGTTTTGTGAATGATAAAAATTTGGAAAAAATTGTGAAACTTTTGCCCCAAGAGGCTCTGTATTACCTGACACAAGCCAAAATTCCGCGTGCAAAAGATGTAAATGAACTTACAGAAGTTTTTAAGGCAAACGGCAGAAATGTTTTTAAAGTTATCACTGATGTGAAAGAAGCCCTTGATTCAGCACTATCGGATGCTACGCCTGATGATTTGATAATAGTAACAGGCAGTGCGTTTGTTGTTGCTGAAGTGGTATGATGCTTATGATGCTGCTTACAACATTCTCAATAAATCTTCCATAGTGTAGCAACCTTTGCGGTCTTTAACAAACTCCGCTGCAATTACAGCACCTTGTGCAAATCCTTCGCGGCTGAATGCTTCGTGGCGAATGCTTATTTTGTCAATAGGAGATAGGTAATTTACAGTGTGAATGCCTACTACCTCGCCTTCCCTTTCCGAATGAACCGGCAAAATACCATTTCCTTTGCCATCAAGTTTCCAAGTATTGTATTTGTCATGATTATCAATTATTTGGCGGGCTATGGTAATTGCCGTACCGCTTGGTTTGTCTTTTTTGTGAATATGATGCGTTTCTTCTACCGAAATGTCGTATTGGTCGATTTTGTTCATTAGTTTTGCAAGAAATTTGTTCACTTCAAAGAAAATGTTTACTCCCAAACTGAAATTGGAAGCATAAAAGAATGTTCCGTTTTTTTCTTTGCATTTTTGTTTGATTCCTTCTTCTCTGTCAAGCCAACCTGTAGTGCCGGATACAACAGGCAATCCTGCTTCAAAGCACTTAATATAGTTTTCGGGTGCGCTTTCGGGTGTGGTAAATTCTATCGCTATATCAGCTTTTTGCAGTAATTCCGAGGTAAGTGCATCTCTATTGTCAATGTCAATTTTTTCAATTATTTGATGTCCTCTGGCAAATGCGGCTTTTTCAACTTCTTTGCCCATTCTTCCGTATCCTAAGATTATTATTTTCATAGTGGGGTATTTTTCAGGTTTAGATTACAAAGATACAAATACTATAGTTGTTGAAAATGTGTTAAGGTGTTAATTATTTATGAGATTATAAATATCCGGGAAAAACATTTTATTGCTACCATCCGTTATTTTACCTCAATTCAAGTAATAAATGCAACTTTTAGTAGGGGAAAGTAAATATTAAAAGGAGTTTGCTGAACATAAAAGAATTGCTAAAGAACTAAATATCAATTTTTATTTTGCACGTCCTTATCATGCTTGGGAAAGAGGGAGTAATGAAAATATAAACGGGCTTATCAGACAATATTTACCTAAAAGTAGTTCTTTCGAAAATACTGATAATGTACAGATTGTAAAAACACAAAATAAACTTAATAATAGACCAAGAAAAAATTTATGGTTCTTGACACCTAATGAATTTTTTGTTTACTTTTGTTATTAAATAAAGTTGCATTTGTGACTTGAATCCAGTTCAGAAAAGTTAAAGTTTTATTAAATAATTATATTGTTGGTTTTATTGGCATTCTGAAACATTAATTTTAAATCATTCTCGTTCTAAACGCTATAAAAATAAAAAAGAGAACGGCATTTAAAAAATTCCCCAAGTGGTATAAAACAAACACCATTCTCTGATGACAAATATAAG
>JALTDM010000234.1 GCA_027074135.1 Bacteroidales bacterium | reverse complement strand
GAACTACTTACATTAAGTAGCCATGTGTTGGAATAAATAAGACCGATTCCCAACAGATTAAATTTATTTGACCTTATTTGGTTTTCATAGGCTATTTTGTATTCCCCGTTTGAAAAAACTTGCAAAGGATAAAATGTTATGGATTTATTATTTATATCTCGGTCGTTATCTTTTTCTGTTTGACCGAAAGATATAAAAGGAATACAAAGAAAAAAAATTGTAAAAATAAATGCACTGATATTTTTTATCATAACCATGTTAATTTATCTTTCATTCAAGTTATACATTAAAGTTATACCCAAATGTATTGATGGCACTATAATGGTGTTTGAAGGATTAGGTATTTCAAAGTTTAAATCTCTTTGGTAATAATGCAATCGCAACCCGAATCCGAAATAAAAATCTGATATAATCTTATGCTCATAAGAAGTGGGAATACTATAAAGAACTTTTACACCAAGAACATATTTGTTATCTTTCAAAATTAAAGAATTGTTGGCATAAATATTCCAATCATCCAATTCCCATTCATAATTTTTATATTCATATTTTGCTAAAAGAATTATTGAGCGATAAAAGTTTTGTCCGATTTTTACCTTTCTACCACACTCAAAATGCAGTCCGTAAAAATCTCCAAAAGAATAGATAAGTCCCAACCTATAAATATTGAAAACATCATTACTTTTAGGCTTTTCAATACCTACTATAAACTCCCCGTAAGCAAGTTGTAATGGATTAAATGTTATAAAATTATTCTGTTTTAATGACATTGTACTATCACCCGAAACAGTGTTTATACAATTACCGTTACCTCTTACACTACCGGAGAAAAAAGCAATACTAACTATTATTAAACCAAATATTTTTAATAATGCTTTCATTCTTTTGATGAATATTTATAATTAAAATATTTTGAAGGTGAATGATTATAGTGCCAGATAAACCAAAAATCTTTGTTAGTCAGTCTTTTGATAAACATCGTATCATAAACTGTAACAGTTTCATAATGAAACACTATACTGTCAGCAATAGTGTCAGCACTTACTTGAATAGTTTTACTTGCTATTTCAATGTTTTTCTTATTGTCAATAAACCGCCACTGATTTGTGTCGGTTTGGTATTTTTGCAAAGGAGTATTATAGTAATGTATATATACATTACCATCTTTGTTAAAAGTTGCTGTAGTATTTTCATTTACATCATATGAGTTGTTGTCTTGATCTCTCACCTCTTTCAGATACCATTTTTTGCATAATCTTTTTTCGGGACTGCGTAAACTGATAAACGGACCTTCCTCATACTTTTTACAGGCTGCTATGCCGATAAAAGCTACCATAATAAATAATACTGTCTTTTTCACTGTATTAAAGTTTTAAGGTTATTACTTTTCCAATTTTTTCACTTCTTTTTTCAATGCTTCAATTTCTTTTTGTTGTTGAATGATGTAGAGAGTAAGTTCTTCTACTTTTTGAAGTAGTTTTTTGTTTATTTCACCGAGTTTTACACCGTTTTCTTTCACATCCTCTTCGGTGGGGATGCCGGGTAAATGTTTGTTTTTCTTTACAAATGTTTCCAATTCCGTAAGAGGAAGTATTTCATAATTATCATTGAAAACAAAATCTGGCCAGTCTGCATATTCTTGTACTGTAAAATCTTCTGCAATGGCAAAACCTTTTACAGCCAGTTCATAACCGTGCGGGTTTGTAGTTCCTATTCCCACATTAACATTGCCTTTTACAACCAGTGCGTTGTAGGTTGCACTGGTTCTTGCTTTTAAGATATACCCGTCGGGGTTGTTTATGGTTGTAACAAGCAAACCGTTTTGTCCCAAGGTGAATATACAGACTTTTGACTCTTCTGTTATGTTAGTTATTTTTCCTATTTTCAGGTTGTTTTCGGTGCTTATTTGCATGCAAATATTGTGGGAATTGAACATTTGTTTGTAATTCAAATTTGCAATGTGCAATTTCGTTCAATTTTTTTATTTGGCAAAATTTTTTTGAATTTTTTGTGGAAAAACTATTTTATATTGCCATGATAATCTTTTGTGTATGACAAATTTTATTTTGATTCAAGCTCATTGATTAACTACAGATATAATCGTGCGAGAACGGAGTATTATTCGTTAGTAAATAAATTAAAAGAGGGCAGATCGCCCTCTTTTTTAAAAACTGTATTTTGCAGAAATAACAAATTCGTCTTTGTCTTGTATTTTTGAAAAAAGACCATTACCTTTTCCGTTAATTATTCTTGCACCAACTTCTATTTTTGCATTGTCGGTAGCCTGAAAACCTAGTGTAGGCATATAAACAAACACATAATTGTTGGGAATATCGGTCCAATCATATACTCCTGCCATAATATCTGCAGGAGACAATATCAATTTGTCGTCAAAAAATTTCTTTTCAAAGTGCAACACAAAATAATCATTCATGTTGCCGTTTCCTCTTTCATTCACAAATCCGTGTACATATTGGAAATTGAGATAAGCATTCCAGTTAAAGGTGTAATCAACTCCCAAAACATATTTTGCATAAGGCTTGCTTGAAAGAACAACGCTGTCTTCCGGCATGCCTTCTGCTTTAAAATCCAGTGGCAATGTTATCATTTGGTTCGGGTCGGGGCTGTTTATTGTCAATTTGTATTCTTTGTCTGGAATGAAAACGCCGAGTTCGCCTCTTACTCCGAAATTGCCGATTACGCCTGCAAAGTCAAAACCTATGATGTGTTCACGGGGATAAATTAATTTTGTGGCGATTGAAAGATATGCTGTATCGAGTGAAGATGATAACGAGTCAACAGTTACATTGCTTTCGCTTGGAAGGGGCAAACCGTCTCTACCGTAAACATAGCTCACCGAGAAATCAAAACCGAATAATGTTTTTGCAACTTTCAAGCCGTAAACAGGATTTTCCGAAAATTTGTTTTCCGGAAGCAAGTAATTGTAAGTAAAATTGTTGTATTTAAGATTTAGTGTGATAGGCGGAATGATGTTATGTGTTTCTGTTATTCTCATTGTGTCGGGCAGGTTTGTATTATCTTCTTCAAATGCTTGCCACCAATCACCAAATGGTAATCTGGCTGGTTTGAAATAAGGGATAAACACACCTTCTATTTTCATGTCGTCACCAATGTAGTAGCGAGCATCAATGGCATCACTTCCCAAGTGTCTGCCAAAGTCAAAAATATCTGCAAAGTCGTAAGGGTTTAAATTATCGGTAGGGTTAATATTGTCGGCAGTACCCCAGGCTATTCGTTGTCTACCTATAGTGACATCAAGATTTTTTATAAGAAAATCGTAAAGTTCAAAATTTGCTTCCCTGATTTCATAGCTGAAAGGTAGTGTCAGGTTAGATTTGTAATACGGGTTTATCAAATCGTTTTCGCTGAAATTAAAACTCCTGAACCATACATCGGCATTAAATTTACCGAATCCGCTTACCTTTCTTGTAAGTTGCAAATCAATTCTGTTTTCGTTCCACGACCACGGCAATGTGTCATTAAGCCTTAAGCGGTTATTTGTATAAAGTTCCCCGCCTATATTTAATTTATCATCGTCTTGTGAAAATCCCATTAAAGCGGAAACCAGTAAAATTGTCAGAATTACAAGTTTTTTCATTTGTTTACTTTTTTATTTTATCTCATTTCATTTTTCACCTCTCTGTATCTCCCCTCAAGGGGAGAAGTTTTGTCTCCTCCCTTGAGGGAGGACTAAGGTGGGTGAATCTAATGTAACCTAATTTAATTAACTAGCAACTACTGTACAAGTTTTCTCACGGTAAAATCGTCTTTTGTAAATCCGTTGTCAAAAGTTATGTTTTCAAAAATCATTTCGGTTTTTGTCTTTTTTACAAGGTTTTGCATAATAAAGTCTGTTGCAGTCCAGTATTTACCTTTCTTTTCAATTTTTTTGTTGGTCATTATCTTGAACAATTTACCTTTTTTGTCATAATATTTCACTTCTTTGGGATAATAATTGTTTTTGAAAAGTGTAATAACCAGTTTGCTGTAAGCCGATGATTTGGTATCCTTGGGTTTTACCTCCAGCACATATCCGTCGGATGTTGTTTTAGCTGAAATCGGATCGTACTTTTGGGTGTAAGGTTTTGATTCCAAATCTTCGTAGCTGAAATCGGTACCTGCAAAATTTTGGGTTTTCACTTTACCTGCTACTCTTCTTTCTTTTTTGAATGCAGGCAGGTAAACATACATTACATCATTGGGTAATGACAAAAATGCTATTCCTCTTTGTGATGCGGGTTCGGTAAACCTCATTAGCCTGTAATCTGTCCCCATTTGTTTACTGTCTGCTTTTCTGATTTTTTGTTTTCCGTTTTTGTCGTAGATGATAATTTTGAGTTTTACTTTTTGGTCTTTGGGTGCATAAATTACATTGTCCATTTTCTTTAACAGTTCTGCGGCATTTTGTGCAAATACCGTGTTTGCCGTTACTGTTACCAATACCAACGCAATGATTGTTAATGTTATCCTTTTCATAGCTTTATTATTTTTTAGGTTTATTATTTACTAATTTCAATACAGGTAAAATAGTAATGGTAGAAAGTGCTGATGTCAGCATTGTAATGCCAACCAAAATTCCGAAATATTGCAACGGAACAAGTTTTGCAAAAACCATTACCATAAATCCCAACATAACGGACAGCATATTTATTATTATGCTTCTGCCGGTAACTTTCATAGTTTCAGATACAGCTTGTTTGTATTCGTATTGCTTGATGTTCTTTGACAGTGAGTTTGAAAAGTGTATGGCATAATCAATACCGATTCCAATTGAAACACTGCCGACAAGTACTGTTGCAACATCAAGCGGAATGCCGAGAATACCCATTGAACCGAACAAAATAATAAGGGTTACTATAATGGGTATTATGGCACCTGCACCTTGTTTTAGACTCTTTAGCATTAAAGAAATCAAGATGAAAACAAGAATAATACTTATTAGCAGACTGTATTTTTGGCTGGCAAGCAAACTTTCGTCCAACCGTGTGTAAATAACGGGGAAACCTGTCACTTGCATATTGGTGTAATGTTTCTTTTGCAGGTAAGAATTTAAATTGTCCATCACTTTGTGCATAATTCTGGTGTCTGAAGATGTTACTATACCTTGCACTACTGCACTGTTATAATCCGGTGTTATGTATTGGTTCAATATGTCTTGGCCTTCGAGCATGAACCATAGATTGTCAATTTTGTCTTTAGTGTCGGGGATTTTGTCACCGTCACCCATTACTTTGTTTATTTCTTTTATCATGTCAGCCACCGATTGGCTGTTTTTAATGTAGGGAAGACTGTTCATGTAATTTTTTATGTCTTCCATTTGTTTTAATGTTTCGGGAGTAAGTATGTCACCTTTTACCAATACATACACGGGAATAGTTCCTCCTATTTCTTTTCTTATTTCAAGTTCAGCTTGTCGTGAAGGATTATCTTTTTTCAGATAAGTAAGTAAATCAACATTTCTTTGGATTTTTGATATGCCGAAAATGAACATTATTACCATAACCAACCAAAAGAAAATGAAAAAATATGGGGTTTCGCTGATTTGGTGTGCAAGTTTAGTAAGGTATGGTGTAAGCAATTTGCCGTTTTTCTTTTTGTTGGGGTTTTGTTTTGATTTTGTGACAGTAGAACTGTAAGATTTAATTATTGGTGTTAAGACTAATGAAAAGACTAGTGATAAGCCTATACCGAGAGCAGAAAACAGACCAAACTCGCTTATCATGGTCAAGTATGATCCGAATATAAAGGAAATGAAGCCTACTATTGTAGTTACCGAGGCGAAGAATACCGGAACGGCAACGTGTCCGAGTGAGTTTCTTATTTTTTCTTTAATATTGCTACCTTGTGCGTTATTTATGTGGTTGATAACGTGAATGGTATAGGCACTGCCAACTGCCAGTAAAACTACCGGTATGGTGCTGGAAACCATTGTGAGTTTATAGCCGAGTAATGCCATTATGCCTATTGTCCACAAAATGGCAATAACAACATTTATAAGAGGCAATATGCTGTCGTTGAATTTTTTGAAACTTAAAACAAGAATAAGCAAAATTACCAGAAAGGCAATGGGTCCCAATGTTATCACATCGTGTACTATTACATCGCTTACATCTTTGGTCATAAACGGTAGTCCGCCGTAGAGTACTTTTTCTTTTGGCTTTATAGTTGAAATTACTGATTTTATGCCTTTTACAATTTCCATCTTGTCAACGGTAATGTAAGCTGTATCGTTTTTTATTACTGTGTGGTAAACGGGTGACGGATAATATTCGGCATAATATTTTTGCAATGAATCGGTTGAGAGACTTGTATCAATCCTTTCAGTTATATCTTCCTGAAACTTTACTGCTATAATTATCATCTTTGCATCAGGCGAAACCAAAATACCATTATACATATCTTTGCCGAGAACATAATTTTTGAGTGTGTCAAGCTCTTCTTTGCTCTTAGGTATTTCGTCCATTAGATTGTCTATGGTTACCAAGCCTCCGTCGTTTTTTATGTCTATTACATTTGTCAGGCTCACCACACTTGAAATTCCCGGGTAGTTTTCCAGCGTATCCGTTATAGCTTGAACATCTTGTAGTGTTTGGGTACTGAAAACATTGTCGGATTTAAGAGCAATTACACCGGTATAAGTACCTCCGAATTCTTTGCCTACTTCCTTAAACAAAATGGCTGCTTTGTCTTCTTTTGGCAAGTAATTCAAAAAATCTGCATCTATTTTTATGTCCTTGATAAAGTAACTTAGTACTGCAGTAATAATCAGTATCACAGTTAAAATTACCGTTCTATATTTTAAAATTTGTTCTTTCATAGTTTTAATTTTTAGTCACATAAATTA
>JALTDM010000233.1 GCA_027074135.1 Bacteroidales bacterium | reverse complement strand
TAACACAGCTCACATCGGACACTTCAACGGCACAAATCGTGTTGCCTATATTGGCAGGTATGGCAATTGCCATAAAAATAAACCCTGTACTGATAATGATACCGGCAACATTTGCATCATCTACGGCATTTATGACACCAGTTGCCACTCCGCCCAATGCAATTGCTTACGGAACAGGAAAAATTAAAATGACCGACTTTTTGAAAACAGGAGGCATAATTAACCTGATAGGGATATTTTTAATCACTTTACTTGTTTATTACTGGGCACCTGTTGTATTGCATGTGAGTTTTGCGGAATTGCCTGTGTGGGTAAGGTAGATTAGCTATTATTTATTATTTTTTATACAAAAAAATTACTTTTCAAAAATTTCAAATTCATTTCCAATTACCACAGTGTCAAGGTTCATTTTCTTAGCTGATTGTAAGGCATCAGCGTAAGTGTGGACAATAGGTTCTCCTTTTTGGTTGAAAGAAGTATTAATCAGACCGTAAAGACCGTGTTTTTTCAATAAATAAGTCAGCAAATCCCACATAAACGGATTTTCGTTGCGATTTGTGAGAATCTGAATTCTTGAAGTGCCGTCAACGTGAATAACTCCTTGTAAATCATTATAATATTCGGGTAAAATATCATATTCCAGAAGCATAAAGCGTGCGAGATGGTGGACTTTTTTACCAGTGACTTTGTCTGCCAATTCTTTCAGCATAATAGGTGCGATAGGACGGTACCATTCACGGCGTTTGTGGTGCATACTGACTTTACAGGCAAGTTCTTTGCTGTCAGGACGTGCTATTATACTGCGATTGCCCAAAGCTCGTGGTCCGACTTCGCCGTAACCGCGTGCTATGCCTATTACTTTGCCTTGCATAATCAGGTCGGCAAGTTTACGAATAAGTTCGGGCGAATAATTATTGCCAGGTATCAGGTCAGTAGCTACATCATTCAAATACGGTGAATGTATTTTAATATTTTCGCCTTTGTGCCAGGCAAGGTAAGCAGCTGCACCCAGACTTAATCCGCTATCATTGGTAGCAGGTGGAATAAAAACATCTTTGAACAGTCCGCTTTCAACAATTTTTGTGTTTGTGATTATGCTAAGAGCTGAACCGCCGGAATAGTAAAGATAATCAGCTTTATATTTTTCTTGTAATTGCGTGAGCTTTCGCAAAGTTTCGGTAGTGAAAATCCATTGTATAGTAGAGGCAACATCTTGCAAAAATTTGTTATGAGTATCAAATTCAGTCAGTTGTATACCAAAACGCTGGCGAACTTTGTCAAAAAATATTTGCGGATTGTCCCAGATATTACGAAAGTAACCGTTTTCTTGCAGAAAGTCTGCTAATTCATCATTAGGCGTGCCAAAGGATGCAAACCCCATAAGTTTGCCCGGTACAGACAGGTGTGCAAAAGGCTTTTCGCCTAAAAGATAAAATGACAAAGCATTATCATTGAATAATTTTGATAAATAGCTCAAATCCCAATGACTTTCAATGTGTTGCAGGTGTCCGTTGCGATACAAAAAAGCCGAAAAATTACCGACACTCGCACCACCGTCAAAATGTATCAAAAGGCTATTGTCTTTAAGTTCGCCAAAGAATGGCAGATTTGCAAAAATATGTGCCAGTTCGTGGCTAAGCATATAGGCAGGTAGTTCCTTGCCGTCCCACGTCCAGATTGTGAAGCGTGAAAAACAGTTATCCACAAGCTGCGGTGGATATGGAAACAGTTTAGCGCTTTCAAACTTGACTCGTCCCGTCTTTGAAATAAAACTATTTGCTTCAAAACTATTTACAAACACAACTTCAAAGTCCTGTGGCAATTTGAAAATGTCGTTAAGCAACAGGTCTTCAATGAACTCGTCAAGACGGTTGTCGTGTTTTAAGCGAGTGTATCGTTCAAGGTGTATATATTGTTCTATCTTGCCATCGGCAATTAGTGCCATATTGTGGTCGTGAACAAAAGCAGGTCTCGTAAATTTATCTCTATCTTTTATGCCATATATTGCT
>JALTDM010000232.1 GCA_027074135.1 Bacteroidales bacterium | reverse complement strand
ATTAAACTTACCGAATTAAACTCTTGCTTCTTCCAGAGCCTTTTTCATTGTAATACCAATTTCGGCAGGAGATTTTACTACATGGATGCCGCATTCTGACATAATTTGCATTTTTGCTTGTGCAGTATCATCTTTACCGCCGATAATAGCACCTGCATGTCCCATTCTCTTACCTTTAGGAGCTGTTTGACCTGCAATAAATCCTACAACCGGCTTTGTTCCATGTTCTTTAATCCACCTTGCTGCATCTGTTTCCATTGTTCCGCCTATTTCACCAATCATAACAATACCGTCTGTATCAGGATCTTCCATAAACATTTTAACAGCATCCAAAGTTGTAGTACCGATAATCGGGTCACCGCCAATACCTATCGCAGTGCTTTGTCCCAAACCCAGCTTGGTAAGTTGGTCAACAGCTTCGTATGTCAAAGTACCGGATCTTGAAATAACACCTATGTGACCTTTAGAGAAAATAAATCCGGGCATAATACCGATTTTAGCTTCACCGGGAGTAATAATACCAGGACAATTAGGACCTATCATTCTAGCTTCTTTATCTGAAAGGTATTCTTTTACTTTTACCATATCTTCTGTAGGAATACCTTCCGTGATTGTAACAATAAGTTTAACACCGGCGGCAGCAGCTTCCATAATTGCGTCAGCAGCAAATGCAGGAGGAACAAAAATAACAGAAGTATCAGCTCCTGTTTCTTTTACAGCTTCTTCTACTGTATTGAAAACTGGTAAGTCTAGGTGTTTTTGTCCACCTTTTCCGGGAGTTACACCACCTACAACATTGGTACCGTATTCTATCATTTGTTGAGCGTGAAACGAACCTTCACTGCCGGTAAATCCTTGTACTATTACCTTTGTGTTTTTGTTTACCAAAATACTCATAACTATATTTTTTTATTTTCCGACTTCAAATTTATTAAAATTTTGACAACACTTACCTGTTATCTAAATATTTTATTTTTCAAAAAGTGCTTTTACAAATGCTTTTTTATCAAAAATTTGTAAATCTTCAATGCCTTCACCTACACCAATGTATTTTACCGGAATTTTAAATTGGTCTGAAATTCCGATAACAACACCACCTTTTGCAGTACCGTCCAGTTTTGTTATAGCCAAAGATGTTACCTCGGTAGCTTTAGTAAATTGTTTTGCTTGTTCAAAGGCATTTTGTCCCGTGGATGCATCCAAAACCAATAAAACTTCATGTGGAGCTTCGGGAATAACTTTAGACATTACACGTCTTATTTTTGACAATTCATTCATCAAGTTAACCTTATTGTGCAAACGTCCTGCAGTATCAACCAGAACAATATCGGCATCATTTTTTACTGCGGAATTAAGTGTATCGAAAGCAACAGCAGCCGGATCGGCACCCATTTGTTGCTTAATTATAGGTACTCCTGCTCTATCCGCCCATACGGCAAGTTGATCAATGGCAGCAGCTCTAAAAGTATCTGCAGCACCTATATAAACTTTCTTGCCTGCTTGCTTAAAAAGATGTGCAAGTTTTCCGATTGTGGTTGTTTTTCCTACACCATTCACACCTACCACCATAATTACATATGGCTTTACTTTTTGGTTTTCCAGAATTTCTTTAGGTGATGATTCTTCATTTTCTTCCAAAAGTGCAGTGATTTCTTCTTCCAAGATTTGATTTAATTCTTCTGCGTTAAGGTATTTATCCTTAGCAACTCTTTTTTCAATTCTTTCTATAATTTTTATTGTGGTATCTACCCCAACATCGGAAGATATAAGAATTTCTTCAAGTTCGTCTAAAAAGTCATCATCTACTTTAGATTTACCTACTACCGCTCGACTTATTTTCTTAAAAACACTATCCTTTGTTTTTTCAAGTCCTTGTTGCAGTTTTTTTTCGTCTTTCTTTTTTGAGAAAAAATCAAAAAGTCCCATAACTTAAAAGTTTATAAAATACAAAAAAAGCCTTCCCTTCTTTTTTGAAGAGAAAGCTTTTTATATTAAAATTTAAAAATTAT
>JALTDM010000231.1 GCA_027074135.1 Bacteroidales bacterium | reverse complement strand
TCAAGCAATTGCTTAACATAAGGAATGGATTTTTTTATATCTTCGGGCGCACTCGGTCTGTTTGCTTTGTATTCGGGATAAATTTCAGCCCTGAAAGAAGGCTTGTCACCGTCCAAGGCAGCAATAATGTAATCGGGATGCTCGGTATTTACAATATCCAAAAGTGTGTTTGCAAAACCGAAAATCACTGACGTGTTAAAACCTTTGGAATTTATTCTGGGATTCTTGATAAAAGCATAATACGACCTGAAAATTATGGTGTATGCATCAATCAAAAAAAATCGCTTGGTCATACTCAATGTTTTAGAATGCGCTAATAATCAAATTTATGTCTTTGTAATCAACTCCAAAATACTCTGCAATAGAGTGATTGGTAAGAATTCCACGGAAAAAATAAGCACCGGTTCGCAAGGTAGTATTAAGTTTCAGAGCAGTTTCCAACCGCGAAGCAGTTGCAAGCTCTAACAAAAGGTCTTCCAATAAATTGCTGATAGCATACGATGATGTACGTGCAAACCTCGAGGCAATATTCGGCACTCCGTAATGAATGACTCCATGTTCTACAAAAGTCGGCTTATCGAGTGTAGTTATTCTTGATGTTTCCAGGATACCGCCTTTGTCTATGCTTACATCAATGATTACAGCACCCTTTTTCATACTGCGAATCAGGTCGCGGGTAATTATTATTTCGGGTCTGCCTTCATCCACCCATTTTGCAGCAATTACCACATCGGCTTTTTTCACAGCATTTTCCAGCACACGTGGCTGCAAGACTGAAGTATATATATTTTGGCAAAGCTTTCTCTTCAAGCTTCTAAGTTTATAAATGGAATTATCAAATACTTTGACCGAAGCACCGAGAGCAAGAGCCGTTCGGGCAGCATTTTCTCCCACCGTTCCTGCTCCTATTATTACAACCTCTGTAGGATTAACACCGGTTATGCCTCCAAGCAATTTCCCCATACCTCCGGCTGTAGTACTCAACAACTCCGAAGCTATAAGAATTGAAGCACTACCTGCAATTTCGCTCATTGCTCTTACAAACGGGAAATAATCATCATCATCTCGAATATATTCAAACCCGATAGCTGTAAGTCGTTTTCTTTTATAGACATTCAAAATATCCCTGTCTTGCAAAACAGTATGAAATGAGGAGATAATAACTTTACTATCTTTCATCAAATTCAAATCTTCAGCAGCAGGAGGGGCTATCTTTAAAACAATATCCGATTGGTAAACTTTTGCTTTGTTATCCACAATATCTGCACCTTGCTCACTGTAATCTTTATCCGAAAAGTTTGCACGCTTTCCTGCTCCTCTTTCCACAATCACTTTATAACCGTAATTTGTAAAAAGTTCTACCGACTGGGGCACCAATGCCACTCGATTCTCATTTTTATCTTCCTCCTTGGGAATACCAATAGTTACCTCCCTTTTGTTTTGTTCTACTTTTAATAGTTTTTCTTCGGGCAATAAACTTTCGAGGGGGAGATCCATTTTTTTCATAACAAATGTTTTTGCTTTTATCTACAAAGATATGAAAAATTGGGGAAATGTTAGGGAATAGTTTTGGGTACAAAAGGAAAATATAAAATCAAAAAAAATTACATCGGCAAAATATAACTAAACTGATCTATACATCAAATAACTCGGCTGGGTTTATCTTAAATTGCAGCATTTTTGCACTTTCTCTACCTCCATCACCTCCTTTTCTCTGCATCGTTATCTTTCCGATCTTAACAGAACCTCTCGGTGTAATTTTAACTTCTCCATTACCAAAAAAGTTGATAACAAAATTTATAGGTTTCAATACCCACCGTGCTTGTTTATTCACATTTTGAACAACCAACATCCATTCAGCGGCAAATTTACCTCTCCCTTTAATAATATCATTTACTATCAAACTTTTGTTTTTCTCTATCCAATCAATTAATATTTGTTGAGTTTTTTTACTAAATTCATTCATAAATGTTCTTCTGTGATCTTTAGGATTTTTTATAGTGGGTTTAATTACTCC
>JALTDM010000230.1 GCA_027074135.1 Bacteroidales bacterium | reverse complement strand
GCTTTGTACTGCTTAATAAATTTTTCGTTTGAAATTCTCATTTTATTTTATTTTTTATTGTTACAAATGCAAATATATGATATTTTTTTTATAAATTTGTCAATATGAACAATTGTTTTTATAAAATAACAGACGATATAGCCGCAAGTTTAAAGAATTATTTATCACGGCTGGATTATTCCAAAATTATTTTTCTTGTTGATGAAAATACTGCAAATTATTGTTTGCCCGTGATTACTTCTGATTTTAATGATGATTTTTTAGTAGCTGATATCAGAGCAGGTGAAGAGCATAAAAGTTTAGAAACTACACAAGGTTTGTGGAATATTTTGCTTGGTAACGAAATTGACAGGAATGCAATTTTGATTAACTTGGGTGGAGGTACGGTTTCTGATATTGGAGGATTTGTAGCATCAACTTACAAACGTGGTATAAGGTTTCTTAATGTTCCTACCACTCTTATGTCTCAAATAGATGCATCAATTGGCGGAAAGACAGGCATTAATTACGGAGGAATTAAAAATATTATCGGAACTATTAAAGAACCGGAAGCTATTTTTGTTTTTCCGAATTTTATTTTGACTCAAGAGCTAAGAGAGCTTACTTCCGGTTTTTCAGAGATGATAAAACATGCACTATTGAGGGGGGGGAGATTATGGAAACGTACAAGGGAAATTAGAGTGTTTGACATAAACGAAATTAAAAGTTTGATAGGTGATAATATAGCGGTGAAATTTGATTTCGTTTCAAAAGATTTATACGATAAAAACATACGTCATGCTTTAAATTTCGGGCACACTGTAGGACATGCGATTGAAAGTTACAGACTTTCGAATGGGCAAAAATTGCTTCATGGAGAGTCTGTAGCTATTGGTATGGTTATAGAGTCTGTAATTGCTTTTAGGCGTGGTATTCTCAAAAGAAATATTTTGCAAGAAATAAGGGATTACATCGCTTTGTTTTTTGACCTTCCCCGAATTGATAATCTTGATAAAATTATAGGTATTATGAAAAATGATAAAAAGAATCGTAATGGTAAATTACGTTTTACTTTGTTGGAGGATATAGGTCATTATGTGCTGGATGTTGAAATTAAGGTACATGAAATTTACGATGCCATTGCGGAATATAACCTTTCTTATAAAAGCTTGTAATTTTTTTATTGTAAAATAAAACTATTAGATGTAACTTTGCCCAAAATTGTAGAGATGATTTTCGATTATATTGTATGGAATGTTGACCCCGAACTTTTTCACATTGGGAATTTAACGGTAAGGTGGTATGGAGTTTTGTTTGCCACAGCTTTTATTGTCAGTTATTACATTTTTGCAAAGTTTTACAAAGAAGTCAATATTCCTTTGGAAAAACTGGACAAATTGACTTTTTATGTGGCAATAGGTACCATTATTGGAGCTCGTTTAGGGCATGTATGTTTTTATGAACCAGGGTATTATTGTTCGCATCCTTCCGAAATTTGGAAAATTTGGCATGGTGGGTTGGCAAGCCACGGAGCAGCTATTGGTATCTTAATTGCAATTTGGTTGTATTCCATTAAGTTTGAGAAAACTTTTTGGTGGCTTATGGATAGAACCAGTATTGTTGTTGCAATTAGTGGCGTTTTTATTCGTACTGGTAATTTAATGAATAGTGAAATTGTTGGTTCTCCAACAAAATTACCCTGGGCATTTGCGTTTGTAAGAGATAATTTTGAAAGAGGATTACCTGCCGATTTTACCAGACATCCTTCTCAAATTTACGAGGCATTGGGTTATTTTACAATATTTGTGATATTGTATTGGTTATATCAAAAAAAGCCACGTTTAAAAGAACAAGAAGGATATCTTTTCGGTTTGTTTTTGATTCTTTTGTTCGGATTTAGATTCTTTGTGGAATTCTTCAAAGATGTTCAGGTTCCTTTTGAACAACATTTACCTTTAGATCTTGGACAGCTATTAAGTATTCCTTTTGTTTTGGCAGGTATTTATATTATGTATTGGGCTAAAAAGAAACAAACTGCAAAATGAAATTTGAAGAGTTTAAAACTAAAATAGAAGAATACGAAAGTCGCGGATTGAGATTATTTGCAACGTCATCCTTTCAAACCCATAGTATTGTAATGCTACATTTGTTGAGTAAGGTTAACAAAAACATACCTGTTTATTTTATAAATACAGGATATTTATTCCCTGAAACTATTGAGTATAAGGATAAAATAGTAGAACTTTTCGACTTAAATGTAATTGATACATATCCACTTATACCTAAAAGCCAGCAAAAAGACGAGCTGGGTAATTTGCTTTTTACTACAGATCCTGACTATTGTTGTTACATAAATAAAGTTCAACCATTGGAGCCGGTTTTATTGCAGCACGATGTGTGGATAAACGGAGTGAGAGCCGACCAAACCGAAGTGAGAAAGAATTTTAAAGTTGAACAGCCGGCAAAACACGGTGTGTTAAGGTTTCATCCTATGTTGGATTGGACTAAAAGGGATATTTACAGATACATAAAAGAACATAATCTGCCTAAGCATCCGTTGGAAGAAAAAGGTTACGCTTCCATAGGTTGTGAACCTTGTACCCGTAAACTCGATTTATCAACTTTGGATGAACGAAGTGCAAGGTGGTTCGGGCTTAAAAAGACTGAATGTGGACTAAATACCGATTTGGTTGAAAATAAATAGTTATGGCAATCATATTGGAAGTTAGAGGGAAATTGCCTAAATTCGGGAAAAACTGTTTTATTGCAGAAAATTCTACAATAACAGGAGATGTGATTTGTGGCGATAGTTGCAGTTTTTGGTTTGGTTCGGTTGTACGTGGTGATGTGAACAGCATAAGACTGGGTAGTAATGTAAATGTACAAGATAATGCAGTGTTACATTGCACTTATAAAAGAACAAAATTACTTATTGAAGACAATGTTTCCATAGCACATTCGGCAGTAGTTCACGGATGCACAATAAGAAATAATGTTTTGGTGGGAATAGGTGCAATTGTGCTTGATAATGCAGTAGTAGAAGACAATGTTATAATTGCAGCCGGTACTGTTGTAAAAGAAGGGCAGGTGTTGGAATCTAACAGTGTTTACGCAGGGGTACCTGCAAGAAAGATTAAGAATTTAGACAAGGATATGGCAAAGGAATATATCGAAAGGATTGCAAAAAATTATCTAAAATATTCTTCTTGGTATAAATAAGTAATGTTATGGGTGACAAAAAGGTAAGAAAAAATAATACAAAAAAAATAATAATTTTCTGGGTAATAGGAATGTTACCATTGGCATTCTTGGTATTATTCTTTTATGGTATAGCTACAGGGTTCTTCGGTTTCATGCCTACGTTTGAAGAACTTGAAAATCCAAAAAGCAATTTGGCCTCCGAAATTTATTCTTCAGATGGGAAACTACTCGGTAAATTTTATTATCAAAACCGTAGTTTTACTACTTATGAGCAACTTTCTCCCAATATTGTAAAAGCACTTATTGCCACAGAGGATTATCGTTTTAATGAACATTCAGGAATAGATATTAAGAGCCTTTTTCGAGTAATATATGGTGTTGTTACTGGTCATCATAAAGGTGGAGGTAGTACTATCACACAGCAGCTTGCGAAAAACTTATTTCCCCGTGATACAACTCATTACAAATCAAAGTTTAAAAAGTACTCAAATTTGGCTCTTGCAAAATTCAAAGAGTGGGTTACAGCCGTAAAACTTGAAAAAAACTATACCAAGGAAGAAATTTTGGCAATGTATCTCAATACCGTTTTTTTCGGTAGTGGTGCATACGGTGTTAAATCGGCTGCCAGAACTTATTTCAATACATCACCGGATTCTTTAACCATAGAACAAGCTGCATTACTGGTTGGTATGCTTAAAGCTCCAACTTATTATAGTCCTGTGTTACATCCTGATAATGCCATTCGCAGGCGTAATGTTGTACTAAAACAAATGGAGAAATACAATTTTATTACTCTACTTCAATACGATTCTCTAAAGACTCTACCCATAGTATTGCATTATCAAGTTCAAAATCATAAAAGAGGTATAGCCACGTATTTTCGTGAATATTTGCGACTGGTTTTGACTGCACATAAGCCTGATAAACGGTATTATATTGATATGCAAAAGTTTTATGAAGATTCGTTGGCTTGGGAAACTGATCCGCTTTATGGTTGGTGCAACAAGAATAAAAAGGCGGACGGAACACCATATAATATATATAAGGACGGACTTAAAATATACACAACTATTGATTATCGTATGCAAGTATATGCTGAAAATGCAGTGAAAATGCACTTGAAAGACGACTTGCAAAAAGCATTTTTCAGAGAGCAAAATGGCAGGAAGAAAGCTCCTTTTGCTTGGAATGTTACTTACAGACAAATTCACAGGTTAATGGTGGCATCAATGCACAGGTCAGACAGATATAGGAGGTTGAAGAAAGCAGGGCTGCCGGAAGACAGTATTAAAAAGATTTTTGACACACCTGTTAAAATGAAAGTGTTTAGTTGGAATGGTCCTATAGATACAGTTATGACACCATGGGATTCAATTAGATATCACAAGTTTTTCTTGAGAGCAGGACTTATGAGTATGGAGTCTTATAGCGGTTATGTCAAAGCTTATGTTGGTGGAATAGATTATAATTTTTTTCAATTTGATCATGTTACACAAGGGAAAAGACAGGTAGGATCCACATTTAAGCCTTTTTTATATACACTTGCAATGCAATCAGGTTTGTCTCCTTGCTATAAAGTTCCGAATATTCCTGTTTCTTTTGAATTGCCTAATGGGAAAGTATGGTCACCAAAAAATGCTGAACGTACAAAACATGATGGTGAAATGGTTACTTTAAAGTGGGGATTAGCAAATTCTATAAATAATATATCTGCATGGTTGATGAAACAATATAGTCCTGAAGCTGTTATAAAGATTGCAAGGAACATGGGTATTGTAAGCCATATAGATCCATATCCTTCAATTTGTTTAGGTACTCCTGATATTTCTTTATATGAAATGGTTGGTGCTTTTAATACATTTGGGAATAAAGGAATTTATGTAAAGCCGATCTTTGTTACTCGAATAGAAGATCGAAATGGTAATATCTTGGCATCTTTTCGTGCACCACGCCACGAAGCAATGAGTGAAGAAACAGCATATTTAATGTTGGAGTTGTTAAAAGCTGTTGTAAACCATGGAACAAGCATAAGGTTAAGGCTTAAATATGGTTTTAAGGGAGAAATTGCAGCAAAAACAGGTACTACACAAAATCAATCTGACGGTTGGTTTATTGGTCTTGTGCCTAAATTAACCACAGGCGTATGGGTAGGAGGAGAAGACAGATCTATTCATTTTCGAGGAATAAGATTAGGACAAGGAGCAAATATGGCATTGCCTATATGGGCACTTTATATGAAACAAGTGTATGCAGATTCTACATTGCCGTATTCGGAAAAAGACCGTTTCGAAAGACCTGCCAAAATAAATGTCATAACTGACTGTAAACAATATGAAAAACTCAAACAAAAAGAAAAAAAGAACGATATAGATTTATAGTAAACAGTTTTATAATTATATAAGTTTGCTTTATCTCCTTTTTTATTCCTTTTCATCCCTATTTTTTGGTATTTTATGTTCTACATCATTGTAGTTTTAAAAAATAATATTATATTTGAAACGATTGTAAAAATGAATTTTATATGAATGGAAAACCTAAAATTATAATTATTGGAGCCGGAATTTCAGGTCATACTGTTTCCTTAAACCTGATTCGCAAATTGAAAAGGAAAGCAGAAATTATTGTTATTTCACCTAATGGTAATTATCAATGGGTACCATCCAATATTTGGATCGGTACCGGACATATGAAGGCAAAACAAGTATATTTCCCATTAAAACCTGTTTATGATAAATTAGGTATAGATTTTCATCAAGCAAAAGTAATTTCTATACATCCGGAAGGAGATACAGGAGAAAATAATCCATATGTAACAGCTGAATATGTAGCAGGTGAAAAATCTGGTCAAAATACTAAGATTTATTATGACTTTCTTGTAAATGCAACAGGACCGAAACTAAATTTTGAGGCTGTTCCCGGTCTTGGGCCTGATGCCGGAAATACTGTGTCAATTTGTACTTATGGTCACGCTACTCATGCCTATGAAGAATTGTCAAAGGTTATTGAAAAAATGAAAAAAGGTCAACGCCAAAAAATTGTTATCGGTTTAGGACACGGCGGTGCTACCTGTCAAGGTGCAGCTCTTGAATATACTTTAAATGTTGCTTCCTTGATAAAGAAACAAGGTTTGGAAGATATGGCAGATATTCGTTATATTACCAATGAAATGTTTATAGGTGATTTAGGAATGGGTGGGGCTTATGTGAAAAATTCTGGCTATATAGCACATACGCGAAATATTGTGAGTTCTTTATTTTATGAATATGGCGTAAAATGGTACACACAAAGTTCGGTTTATAAAGTTGAGTCCGGAAAAATTTATTATGAAACATATCAAGGTGAAGCACTTACAATGGATTATGATTTTGCAATGTTGATACCGCCGTTTAGCGGAGTTGGTATTACCGGTGTAGGACCGAATGGTGAAAATTATACCGATAAATTATTTAAGCCGAATAAATTAATGATAGTTGATGCCAATTACGAAAGTGCCAAAAAACCATATCATGAATGGTCAGGCGAAGATTGGCCAAAAAAATTACAAAATCCTACCTATCCGAATATTTTTGCGGTAGGTATTGCATTTGCTCCACCACATTCTATTTCAAAACCTCATACCACTCCTGGCGGAAGGCCTCTTACTCCTGCACCACCAAGAACAGGTATGCCTAGTGCAGTTATGGCACACGCAACAGCTTTAAATTTAGCAGAATGGATAAAAACAGGAAATCCTACATTTAAACATAAAGCATCAATGGCTGAAATTGCTAGTGTATGTGTTGTTTCTATAGGATATGGCTTAAGAGGAGTTGCTGGAAGTATGTCTGTTTTCCCTACAATACCTGATTTTAAAAAGTATCCAGATTTTGGACGCGATGTGAGATATACAATAGGAGAAGTAGGTACAGCAGGACACTGGTTTAAGTGGCTTATGCACTATGTGTTTTTATGGAAGGCAAAAGCTAAACCATTTTGGTGGATGATTCCAGATTAATTTATTTTTAACCACAAAAAATAATATTATGAATAAAAGAAAAGTGAAAATACCATGGTCGGAAAGAGCATATAACGATTGGAATTTTGGAATGTATCCGACCCGATTTGAACAATGGAAAAGAAGATGTCTTATAATCCAGTTTTTCAGGTTTATAATTTTATCGTTGAAATTTAAGAAAACGGCATCGATTAACGATTAATTTCTCATGTAGATATTATTTAAGACATCTATTCGTAAATTATTACGGATAGGTGTCTTTTTATTTTTCTATAACTAATTAAAAAGAAAAAATAAGTATATTTGCGAATTAAATTTGGAATATGCCGGATAAAACAACTTCATTAAGGCTTACCTATTCATATATAACAACTGTTATAAGTATTACTTTTGTATTGTTTTTATTAGGGATTGTAGGCCTTCTTACAATTAATGCAAAAAAAATATCAGATTACGTAAAAGAAAACATAAGTATATCAATTATTCTCAAAGATAATGTTAAAGAAGCTGATATTATTTATATTCAAAAAAAATTAGATGCTTCTCCTTATGTAAAATCTACAAGTTTTGTATCCAAAGAAAAAGCAGCAAAGGAACTTAAAAAAGAACTGGGGGAAGACTTTGTAAAATTTCTGGGATATAATCCATTGCTGTCATCAATAAAGGCAAATCTTTATGCACAATATGCAAACAATGACAGCATAGCAAATATTGAAAAAGAATTGACAAAATATCCTCAAATAAAAGAGATTTATTATCAAAAAAATCTTGTACATTTACTTAATGAAAATATCAAATCTATTAATATTATTTTACTCATATTCACCGCTTTAATGTTTTTGATTTCTTTAGCTTTGATAAATAATACCATAAGATTATCTGTTTATTCAAAACGCTTTATCATATATACAATGCAACTCATAGGTGCTACTAGAAGATTCATTCGTAAGCCATTCTTAATTTCTGCTTTGATACAAGGTTTTGTAAGTGCGTCATTTGCCGGATTGATGATATTGATATCGGTTTTCTATTTAAAAAAAGAATTTCCACAAATAACATTTTTTTATGATTTTTATACAATAATGACAATTTTAATAAGTTTATTTATAATCGGAATTGTAATAACTACAGTTTCGACTTATTTTGCATTGAACAGACAATTAAAATCTAAATTAGACAGATTGTATTATGGATAAAAAGAAAAATAATGAATTGCAGGATGACGGAATGTTTCCGTTACCGCAAAAGAATTTAACATTTATTGGTATTGGGGTATTGATTGTAATTATCGGATTTTTTTTGGTAGCTGGTGGTGGTAGCAAGAATCCCAATGTATTCAATTATGATATTTTTGATGCAAGAAGAATAATTATAGCCCCTTTGGTTATTTTGTTCGGATATTTGTTTATTATTTATGCTATATTAAAAAAATCTAAAAACAATAACTAAGAGTGAGTGTAATCCAGGCTATTGTCCTTGGTATTTTGCAAGGGCTTACGGAATTCTTGCCTGTAAGCAGCAGCGGGCATATTGAATTGGGGAAAGCTTTGTTAGGAATAAATTCTGATAGTACACTTATTTTCACGATTGTTGTACATGGTGCTACTGTACTAAGTATTCTTGTGGTGTTTTGGAAAGATATTGTTGATTTGACAAAAGGTGTTTTTAAATTTAAATGGAATGAAGAAACAGATTATACTGCAAAGATTATCGTTTCTATGATTCCGGTAGGCATTGTTGGGTTATTCTTTAAAGATTATGTTGAAAGTTATTTTGGTTCCGGCAATGTAGCTTTTGTCGGTTATATGCTTCTTATAACTTCGTTTCTTTTGGCCCTCACATATTTTTACAAACCTAAAAAAACTGGGGAAGTTTCATATTGGAAAGTCTTTATTATTGGTATAGCACAAGCAATTGCCGTTTTACCCGGAATTTCACGTTCGGGTTCTACCATTGCTACAGGACTTTTGTTGGGTGTTGATAAAGAAAAAATTACGAAATTTTCTTTTTTGATGGTTGTAGTTCCTGTTTTGGGAGAAAACTTTTTAGATTTGATGAAGGGAACAGAACTTACTTCTTCAAGTGTTGGCTTGGGACCGTTAGTAGCAGGATTTTTAGCTGCCTTTATATTTGGAGTCCTGGCTTGCAAATGGATGATAAAAATTGTCAAGAATAGTAAATTGATTTATTTTGCCATTTATACTTTAATTGTAGGTTTATTGGCAATAATTATTGCTTAATACTTTATGATAGATAAAAATAACTTTGCCACATCATTAAAAGAATTTGTAGAAGGTGAAATAATATTGATAAATAAAGATTTAGAGTGGACATCATTTGATGTTGTTAATAAAATAAGACATTTGATTTCGCGTGCTCTTGGACGGAAAAAAATAAAGGTTGGTCATGCTGGCACATTAGATCCTCTTGCAACTGGCTTGTTGATTATTGCTACAGGTAAAAGTACTAAAAAATTGCAAGATTTTTTAAAGAACTATAAAACTTATATAGCTGAAATTAAATTAGGTGAGTCCACTCCCTCTTATGATAGAGAAACTGCAGTAAACAAAATTTGTGATTATACATATATTACCGAAGAAAAATTAAAAAATGTAATAAGTGAAAAGTTTATGGGGGAAATAGAACAATTACCCCCTATGTATTCTGCAGTAAAAATCAATGGGAAAAAAGCATATGAATATGCACGAAAGGGTAGGGAAAAGGAAATTAAACCGAGAAATGTGACAATTTTTCGGATTGAAATTTTGGCATTTAATTTGCCAACCATAAAACTTTTGATTGAGTGTAGCTCTGGTACTTATGTGAGATCTCTTGCCTATGATATAGGTAAGGAATTAGATTCGTGTGCATATCTTGTTGGACTTGAGAGGGTAAAAATAAACGGTTATGATATTGATAACGCTTTAACAATAAATGATTTTGAGAAAAAATTAAATAATTTGAACAATCAAAAACTATATAAATTATGAAACTATCGCAATACGGTTTTAGATTACCGAAAGAACTTGTTGCCTTGTATCCGTCTATTCACAGAGATGAAGCAAGGTTAATGATTGTTGACAAAAAAACGGGAAAAATAGAACACACTATTTTCAAAAACATTATTGATTATTTTAATCCTTACGACCTGTTTGTTTTTAATGACACAAGAGTTTTTCCTGCTCGTTTATTCGGATTGAAAGAAAAAACAGGTGCAAAGGTTGAAGTTTTTTTGTTGAGGGAATTGGATCCGGAAACAAAAATGTGGGATACGCTTGTTGACCCTGCAAGGAAAATAAGGATAGGTAACAAACTCTTTTTTGGTGAAAATAATGAACTTGTTGCTGAAGTAATTGACAATACTACATCACGTGGAAGAACCTTAAGGTTCTATTATGATGGTACTTACGAAGAATTCAAGAAAAAACTATATGAATTGGGCGAGGCACCTATACCCAAAGGTTACATTGATAGGGAGATAGATGAAGAAGATTTGGAAAGATACCAAACTATTTATGCAAAAAAAGTCGGTTCGGTAGCAGCACCAACTGCAGGTATGCACTTTACTCGTGAATTATTGAAACGTTTTGAAATTAAAGATATTTTTAAGGCATATGTAACTTTACACGTTGGCGTTGGAAACTTTAGAGAAATACAAGTGGAAGATTTGGCAAAACATAAAGTTGATGCAGAAGAAGTGGTGATTCCCGAAGAAACAGCTAACTTGGTAAACAGAACTTTGGACAACGGTCACCAAGTAGTTGCAGTAGGAACAACAGTATTAAGAGCTTTAGAAACATCTGTTACAACTACTCATCGTATAAACCCTGTTGAAGGATGGACTACAATATTCATCAAACCTCCGTATGAACCAAAAATACCGACCGGACTTATTACAAATTTCCATTTCCCTTATTCTATGATGTTGATAAATGTTTCTTCTTTTGCAGGTTATGAATTACTTATGTATGCTTACGAAGAGGCAATTAAGGAAAAATATAAATTCGGAATTTATGGCGATGCAATGCTTATATTGAATGAAATGCCGAAAAGAGATAAAACCAGAGATGCGGCAGAAGAATTGTCAAAATCAAGCAAGGTATCTACAAAAACAAGCAGAAGCAGAAAGAAAAAATGATTTGGACAGATACACATACACACTTGTTTTTGCCGGAATTTGACGAGGACAGAAAAGATGTGGTACAAAGAGCTACAGAGGCGGGAGTTTCCCGCCTCTTTGTGCCTAATATCGACAAAGAGTCTCTAAAACCACTTTTGGATTTTACATCTGAATACAAAGATTATGCTTATCCGATTATAGGATTACATCCGGGGTCGGTAAGGGAGGATTGGAAGGAAGCTGTGTCTTTTGTGTTTGATGATTTTGATAAGGCTGAATTTGTAGCTATTGGTGAAATTGGTATCGACTTATATTGGCCTGAAAATAAAAAGTTTGAAAAGGAACAAAAAGAAGTTTTTGCCATTCAAACGGAATTTGCCATAGAAAAAAAATTACCCATAGTCATTCATACCCGAAACTCCTTTGATTTAACTTTTGATGTGTTGGAATCCGTTTATAAACCTGGTCTTACGGGGATTTTTCATTGTTTTACAGGCTCATACGAAGAAGCAAAAAAAATTCTTGACCTCGGCTTTTATCTGGGAATAGGCGGAGTGCTTACTTTTAAAAATTCCAAATTGCCTGAAACCGTGGCAAAATTACCTCTAGACAGAATAGTGCTGGAAACGGATTCTCCTTATCTTACGCCAACACCTTATAGAGGCAAGCGTAATGAAAGCTCATACATTCCAATAATCGGAAAAAAACTTGCGGAAGTAACCAAACAACCAATTGTTAAAATTGCCTCGGTCACCACTCAAAACTCGGTAGAAGTGTTTGGGAGGTGAGGTTATTTTTTCAACATCTCCACAATTTTAACAGTTTCCACTGCTTCTTTTACGTCGTGTACACGGAGGATATTTGCTCCTTTGAGCAGTGCAATTGTGTGAACTGCGGTTGTTCCATTCAGAGCTTCTTGCGGAGTGCTGTCTAACAGCTTGTAAATCATAGATTTCCTTGACACACCGACAAGCAACGGGTGTTCAAGTATTTTGAATTTATCCAAGTTGGCGAGCAACTCGTAATTCTGTTCCAAAGTCTTACCGAAACCAAAACCGGGATCAACTATCACATCATTCACTCCTAACTCGTGTAAGCGTGCAAGTTTTTCTGAAAAGAATTTAATTACATCAAGCGTAACATCATCGTATTGCGGATTTTGTTGCATTGTTGCTGGAGTGCCTTGCATATGCATAATTACATACGGCACTTGCAAATCTTTTATTGTAGCAAACATTTGCGGGTCGAGGTTTCCTGCCGAAATATCATTGATGATACCTACACCGTAATCGGCTACTGCACGATAAGCAATTTTGCTTCTGAATGTATCAAGTGAGAAGCATTTGTCTGAAAACTCGTTTTTCACCAACTCCAAAGCAGGCAAAAGCCTGTTCCATTCGGTTTCTTCATCGGGGAGATCTGCACCGGGTCTTGACGAGAATGCTCCAATGTCCACTATATCGGCTCCCTCGTCAAAAAGTTTTTTTATGCGGTTGTAAATCTTTTCTTGGTCGGTATATCTACCTCCGTCAAAAAATGAATCGGGTGTAACATTGAGTATCCCCATTATTTTAGGCGTATTCAGGTCTAAAAGCTTTCCTTTGCAATTGATGTACATAACCGGTATTTTGCAGCAAAATTACAATAAAAAGAGGTTTAACGCTTAAAATTACCTTTTTATAAATTTATAAACACACTCGTTGTCAATTTTAAGAATATACAAGCCTTGAGGTAAAGTCGTCAAATCTATTTTAGTTGAGTTTTTATTTACATTTTGTTTGCATATCATTACGCCTGCCACATTATAGATTGATATTGTATTTATTATTCTGCTTTGTCTTTTAACAATGATATATTCTGAAGCGGGATTAGGATAAATTTTTACTTTTTGTGTTTGAATTTCTGGAATATTAGATTGAACAATGTTTATTGCGGCAACCGCATCTAAATCAAAACCTCCCGTTTCAAATTCCGTGGGGTAGGGGTCGTTTATTTTATGCCCTTGACTGTCAAGGCTGTATTTGTCTGTTTTTACGCTGCCTATTACATCAATTATGCGGATATATTTTATGTTATTGACATCTACAAAAGGTGTTTCGGGCAATTCTGCCAAATCAAAGGGTGTTCCGTACAATGCTCTGTATTTACCTGCAAGATTGTGGATTTTTTCCGGATTCAAAGTATCAAAAGGACCGACTTGGTTTGTTGTGTCTGTAAGTGAAACAGATGCAAACCTTGCCCAGTGAATACTGTCGCTGCTAACTTCTACAAATGCAAGTTCCAAAAAATTGTCATTAAAAGCATTTTCAAACACTGCAAAATCATATCCTTCTCCGTCATATATTACGCCATCAAAAGATACTACTGCAAATCCACTGTCTCCGAGGCTTACTACTTTGTTGTCTGCAGGTCCAATAGCACAGGTATCGCTACCGTAAGTAACTTTTCCGAGTGAAGTGTTGTTTATGTTCTGCCAACCTCTAACTACACTGCAATGGGTAGCCCAAGCAGCTATTATGCTGCTGTCTTTGTGTATGGCAGTGCTTCCGGGTCGACCTACTGCAGGAGCAAATTGAGCCTTTGCATTTAATACCGGTAAAAATAATATTGCGATAAAAAATTCTTTTACCATTTATTTATAAATTAAGCCTCCGGCAGATTGATGCCGAAGGCTGTTTTAGGATTATTTTTTCAATACCTTAAAGGTATGAATTTTCCCGGATTTGTTTAATTTAATAATGTAAACTCCTGAATTTAATCCGCTGAAATCTATTTTATTATCATTTGTCGCATTTGCTACTTGCACACCGTTTACATCATAAACTTGTGCTTTGTCAAATCTTTCAGACACAAACACATAATCAACTGCAGGGTTAGGATAAACATTTATGCCAGAAAAATTAAATTCAACTGTTCCGTTAAAATCTTCGGACAAGGTGAGATTATCCATACAGAAATATGCCGGTGTGTTCATTCCGTATTCGCCTGTATCAGACGAACTTAATGCAAATGTAAGGCTGTCCACCGTGCCGAGTGATGTTAAATCAAACCAACGCCATTCTTTTACAATATAGTCAGAATCATTATTTGCAAATCTGTAATCTGCCAAATAAAATTCAGCTGTTCCTGTTTCACTGCCGCCCAAATATCCAGTAACCGTAAGTTTAAACCAGTCAGGATCATTTCCGTCATCACCGCCGAATTTTTTTGAATAAGCATCGCCGTCACGCATACTTATATAAGCATAAGTGTTGTTAGTGATGTAAAATCCTTCAACGACACTGCCACCGTTATATCCGTTCAGCTTAATGTAATTAGGTGAATAAGATGAAATATAAGCTACAGCAAAAATTTCGGAATTGTCTGCTCCGTGTCCGGCTGCAGTGCTGTATTGATTTGTATAACCTGCTGTTACAGTGTCGGTTTTGTTTGAGTACGCAAAACTATTCCACATGCCCCATGTTGTGTCATAATGATTGTAAAAAAATACTCCTTTACTTTGAAAACCCCCTGATAAGTCCGCCCCGTTCCAAAATGTGTCGGGCTCTAAATTAAGGTCTTCAAAATCAATAACTGTTTGTGCTTGCAATGTTCCGAACATTGCCGCAAACAAAACTGCAAAAAATACTTTTCCTTTTTTCATAACTCTTGATTTTTATGGTTAAACAAAAATTTTATTTCTACAAAAAAATACCTTAACGGCATCGGCAAATTGGGGATATACTCGTAACTCTCATTTGTCAAGTTTTTTATTCCGGCTGCAAATTGAAGAGAATTAACAGGCTTGTAAAAAGCAGATAAATTGACTAATACAAAAGCCGATAATGACGAAGTGTTGTCGGTTGTTGTAAACCTTTCACCGTAATACAAAGCGTTGACTCTAATGCCATTTTCTTTTTTATATAGAATAATTAAATCGGTATTGTTTTTATGTGTTGGTGTGAAAATCAAATTATTACCGTTTTCGTCTTTTGCCGATGTGAATGTGTATGAATTGCTGAAAATTAGTTTTAAGGAATTTGAAATTTTTTGCAAGATTTTGACTTTTGCAATTGTTGAAAATCTTTTTGTTTCGGAGATGTTTGCAGGTGTCCAAAAGATGCTGCCTTCTGCAGGTTTCCACAATATTTCATTTTTGGTTATTGTGTAAATTGGAGTCAGTGTAAAACTGTATTTACTACCAATTTTTATGCTTAAATGTGATGTCAAAACATTTTCGGGCTGTAAACCAGCATTCCCTCCCGGATTCCAATACAAATCGTTAAATGTGGGGTAGCGGTCGGCTTTTGATACAAAAAACTCTATGTAACTTATTTGCGTAGGTTTGTATTTTGCTAGTATTGAACCTTCAATAAATGTTGTTTCTCTTGATGTAGCTGTTTTTATTCCCGGTGCAATTTTTAAAAATAATTTCCTTTTGCCGTATAATAAATTTGTATATGCTGAAAAAATATTTCTATTAGGAATAAAAGCGTAATTATTGGTAATAGCTTTTTCGTTTTTTAATGTTATTAAATTGTTTAGTTTTAACGTCTTTGTAAGATTAACATTTAGTGTTTCTTTAAGAATTGTAGAGAAACTGTTGTTGTGTGAATAAATACTTCTGACGGAATCATTATAAAGCAAGAAATGCTTTGAAAATGATATAGTTGTATTTGATTTAATGTTCATAGATTTGTACAGAAAAGAACCTTGTCCGTTGTAATGCTCATTGTACATAAACGGCGGTGTGTTTTTATAGGAAAGCGATTGCATAACATTTTTTGAGTCACTGAAATACAGCCCTTTAAGATTTAATGATAATTTTTTACTTAAGTGTAGAGTTTTTGATAAATAAAAACCCTTGTTTTCGGAGTTGAATCCATTTAATTTTTCGGTAGCAACCGGATAGGTCATGTTGTTTAGTACATTGTAATGGTTTAGGTTGTAAGAGTAACTTGCAGAAAGTCGCAATGGTGCTTTCCTTTTGCCATTGTAATAATTGGCAGCAGACATAAAATTTAGAGAGGATTCGCCTCTGAATAAAACGTAATTTGCTTTTGGGCTTTCAAAGTTTACTTCAAACGGGAAAATACTGCTGCCGTTTTCAAGGCTTGCCGAAGTGAGTGCAAAAGCAGGTAATATGCCCAAATCAACATCTCCCGACATTGTGGTGTTAAGCTCCATTCCATTGATTTTTACACCTGTAAAACGTGAAGGCAAACCTGCAACCGAAAGGGAAGAGAAGCCTGTAATTCCGTAATTTTTTATGCTAATGGCGGGAAGATTGTTTATTGCCTCTTCTGCACCGGTAAAAATTGAACCGAGATTCAGTACACTATCTTTTTCAAGCAAAGGTTGGGGTAGTGGATTGCCTTCAACACGCACACTTCTAAGTAGTACAGTATCTTCCTGTGATAGTACTGTTTCCGTTGAAAATAAAACTATTGCCAAAATAAAAACCAAAAGCATCTTTGCCGACAATTAAATCTAAATAAATACGGTAAGGCTACGGGAAAGTGAAAATACTGAAGGCAATATCAAAAGATGCTTTCAGTTCTCGGCTTATGTTCCCGTAAGCCTTGAACCCTGTGTCTTGCGGCAGGTCTTCTGGCTCGTTCCTGTTTGTTACGCCTTCCCACCATTCCGGCAGTGGCAAAATGTAACAAACATTTGCGGAACTCACAGCTGCGGGCACAGCTCCGGATTTTCACCGGATTCCCTTAACCGTAAGACAGGACAAATTTATGTAAAAAAATTTTTTGTACTGCAAATAGGTGGTTGTATTTTGAGAAAAGTAAAAAAGAGAATATTGAATACAGAATAATGATTTATGAAGTTTGAAAATTTTGAAATCCCGATTTACATATTTTATATGTTTTTCGTTTGTGTGGAATTTTGTAAATTTGTGAAAAAATTGTATAAATGGCAAATAAAAACCTTACAAGAGCAAAGGCGGCAAAGAATGATGAGTTTTATACTCAATACCAAGATATACAAAAGGAAGTTGAAGCATATTTGGAATACGACTCCGATACATTTAGAGGTAAAATAGTTTACTGCAATGCCGATGACCCCTATGAAAGTAATTTTTTCAGGTATTTTGTTTTGAACTTTGAAAGACTGGGACTGAAACGCTTGATAACAACAAGTTATAAACCCTCTCCAATAGCCAACACACAATTAAGTTTGTTTCCGGATGAATATCCTAATGAACCGCAGCCTAAAAGAAGGTTTAGTAAAGCCGCTATTCGTTTTATTATAAACGAAGTAGGAGATTTTAACGGTGACGGTGAATTTAATCTAAAAGACATTGCCGAACAACTTAAAGCCAACAAAAACAACGAATGGGCTCCGCTTGAAGGAAATGGTGATTTCCGGAGCAAAGAATGTGTAGAACTATTGAAACAAGCTGATATCGTGGTTACAAATCCACCTTTTTCTCTCTTCCGCGAGTATGTTGCTCAATTATTTGAATACAATAAAAAGTTTTTGATTATAGGAAATAAAAATGCAATAACATACAAAGAAATTTTTCCTTTAATTAAAGAAAATAAAATGTGGGTCGGGGTAACGAGCTTTAATAAAGATATGCTTTTTATTTCCCCTTATGAAATTGACCCTACTACTAAACCGAAAACTGCAATTAGAATTGTGGATGGAGTTGTATATTTACGTTCTCCTTCGATATGGTTTACTAATCTTGATCACGGCAGACGACATCAGCCACTTCCTCTTATGACAATGGCGGACAACTTAAAATTCAATAAGAAAGTAAAAAATAATCCCAATGCATATAAAAAATATGACAATTACGATGCCATAGAAGTGCCATACACGGATGCAATACCAAGTGACTACGATGGTGTAATGGGCGTGCCTATTAGTTTTTTGGATAAATACAATCCCGAACAGTTTGAGATAATTGGTATGGCAGAAGATAATGGTAGAGGTTTTTCGGGAGGTATTTGGGATGGGAAAAACCCACATTGTGTAATAAATGGAAAAAATATGTTTAAACGAATTTTCATAAGGCATAAGAAATAAGACAAATATGAAAACAACATTAAAAACAGACATAACGGTAGGACAAATTTGCGAAGGCTTTGTGTATAGCGAACTTGAAGGCAAGGGGCTTTTCGGTCTTGCAGGCAAATTGACCATACAACCTGAGTATCAACGGAATTACATATATGCTTCCGACGGAGGTAAAAGAGAGCAAGCCGTGATTGAATCGGTTTTGAAAGGGTATCCTTTGGGACTTATTTATTTCAACAAAGTGGGTGATGACAAATACGAAGTGCTGGACGGACAACAACGCATCACAAGTTTGGGACGCTTTGTTACCAATAAATTTGCCATAAAAGACGATGACGGAAACGAGCAGTATTTCAGTGGAATGGCTCAAGACAAAAAACAAAAAATTTTAAATACCAAACTGCTGATTTATGTATGTGAAGGAACCGAAAGCGAAATAAAAGAATGGTTTAAGACAATAAACATTGTAGGAATACCGCTCAACGAACAAGAACTTTTGAATGCCGTCTATTCCGGCCCGTTTGTGACAAAAGGCAAAGAATGGTTTAGTAATAGCCGTAACCCGAACATTCAAAAGTGGAGTGCATACATCAAAGGAAGTGCAAACAGGCAAGACTTTTGGCATACTGCACTTGATTGGGTAAGCAAAGGAAAAATAGGCGAATACATGAGTGCACACCGAAATGATGACAATATTGATGAAGTAAAAAGTTATTTTGACACAGTTATAGATTGGGTTTCTGCAGTTTTTATTGATGTTGAAAAAGAAATGCAAGGGTTGGAATGGGGACGATTATACGAAGAGTACCATAAACAATCTTACGATCCTAAAAAAGTTTCGGAAAGAGTGCATGCGCTTTATGCCGACCCTTATGTGAAAAACCGTAAGGGTATTTTTGAATACATCTTGGGTGGCGAAAAGGATACAAAATTGCTCAATGTCCGTGTTTTTGACGAAGCAACCAAAAGGGCGGTTTATGAAAAACAAACAAAAGAAGCCAAAGAAAAAGGTATTTCAAATTGTCCGCTTTGTGCTGTCGGTCATGATGCAAACAAAACAAGAATTTACAAATACAACGAAATGGATGCCGATCATGTAACTGCTTGGAGTAAAGGCGGTGGCAGTGATATATCTAACTGTCAAATGCTATGCAAGACACACAATAGGGCAAAAGGTAACAGGTGAAATTGGTGCAATAAAAAATGTGTGATACAAATTTGTTAATTGAAAAGCGTCTTAAAAATATTGAGGATAGAATAATACGTTTAATATATTTACAAGCTCATCTTAAAAAGTTTTATGAAGATTGGAATAAATTAAAATTACATTCAGATATTCTTTTGGGAATTTATTTATTTTTTTCCTATTCGTTTTCTCAAATTGTAATTGAATTAAATAAACTTTTTGATGAACAGGAATATTTTTCTATTGCAAAATTATTAAACTTTATTGAA
>JALTDM010000229.1 GCA_027074135.1 Bacteroidales bacterium | reverse complement strand
TGCGGGTGAATGTATAAATGTTTTTTTTAATAGTATTAGTAATAATAAAGAAGATGATAAAAGTGGCGTAGGAGTTGCAACCATGGTAGGTGATAGAAGAGTACAAATAGGAGGTTGTTGGCAAAAATATAAAGAAAATATTGATAATGGAAATTCAATAATGACCGGTATCTGGTTAGCTTCAAAAACCCTAAATCATGAAATAGGCCATAATCTTAGTTTGTATCATCCTACTTGCCCTAGTAGTGAAGATTATTGCTCAGACACACCTACTAGATATGAAATAATAAATAATTACGGCTTTGATCCTTGTGATCCAAATATTTGTGGGTGGTGTAATAATGAAAATCCGTGTCACAATAACATGATGGATTATACTTGTTATGATGCAGTAACACCTCAACAACTTGGAAGAATACACTGGACAATTGAAAATGATATACCGTATTACAAAACTTGTAAGTATATGAATGAACAAGTACAAATAACTAATTTTACTGAAAATAAAGCTTACATAGGAAAAAATGTTATAATACCGGAAAACACGTCTATAACAATTACTGATAATAACGAACTTTTTATAAACGGTGAAGAAATTATAATTAAAGGAGAACTTACATTGAGTAACGGAATGTTGAAAATAAAAACAGTAAAGGATTGTGATATAGGAGTTATACATCCTTTTGGTTTTTAAAGAAATAACATAATTCCAAACCCGGCATTTATTTTTACATAGCAACGGATATGAGCGGAACGGGTTACGCGGGTAAGTTTGTGGTAAGGTAGGTTGGAAACATTAAGAAATTAAGAGACATTAAGAGGAATGAAGTATATAAGTCATTAAGCATTTGAGCAAAATATCTAACTCTAAACTATCTTAATTACCTTAATGCCTTAATGTTTTTTTACAAATAATTTGGCATACTAAAAAGAAACGATTATTTTTGCAAATATAATCGCCCTCATAGATTCTCCCTCAAGGAGGCAATAACTTCTCCCCTTGAGGGGAGATATAGAGGGGTGACAAAAACCATACAACTATGAAAAAAACAATTATTTTACTGATTATGTTTACAGTGGCAAAACTTGCCGTATCGCAACAATACCAGTATGTACCGTTTCCCGATTCCGGTGCTATCTGGAGTGAACATTACTCTTACGGGGAACCAACTTGGCCCGATACGGTTGTAAAACCTGACAGTTATGAAAGATTTGCCGAAAATGGTGAAGATACCATTATAGGAGGTAAAGTTTACAAAAAACTGTATATGTTTTTGCACGATACTGTATTCAACAAAGAAAATGCTGTTTATGTAGGTGGTATCAGAGAAGAAAACAAACGAATTTATTTTTATGCAGATACTCCGGTACATCCTTACAAACCGATTTTAGATACGGTAAATCACGAAGAAATTCTTTTGTACGATTTTAATGTGAATGTAGGAGATACAATATGGAGTGGAAATTTTGATAATAATTGGTTAGTAGTTAGTAATATAGATACTGTTCAAATTGGAAATAGTTTAAGGAAAAGAATACATTTTCAATATTTAACTACTAAATGGATTGAAGGTATTGGTAGCACAAACGGTTTATTATTTGCAACAATGGGTGAACCAACGAAAGAAGGAGTACCAACAAACAATCTAATATGTTTTAAACACAGTGATGATGAGGAAATACTATTTGTGTACGACCATTGCTTTCCTGATGCAATAAATAATGTTGAAACCGTAAAAAACAACACCACAATAAAAATTTTCCCCAACCCGTCAAGCAAAAATATTATGTTCAGTTTCAAGGACTTAAAGATTGAAAAATTGGAAATCCGAGACTGCACGGGTAAGGTTTACGACAGTTACAATGTCAGAGGCAAGCACAATTTTTTATTACCCGTAAGCAATTACAAACCCGGCATTTATTTCTACATAGCAACGGATATGAGCGGAACGGGTTACACGGGTAAGTTTGTGGTAAGGTAGGTAATAAAAAAAATAAATGAACCATTAAGAAATTAAGGTACATTAAGAGTAATAA
>JALTDM010000228.1 GCA_027074135.1 Bacteroidales bacterium | reverse complement strand
CTCTTATTTTTCCGTCGGAACTTATCTTATAAATTGCGTTGTAAATAGGCCCAAGAAGATATTGCAATTTTTCTAAACTTACAGAAACACTCTTTTTTGTGCCTCCCCTTAAATCTATGGTAGTTTCGTAGTCCTCAAAACATTTCTTTGAGATTTTTACTTTGTATGTCCCTCTGGGAAGTTTTACCTCGTATGGCGTTGTACCTGCAAGTTGCCCTTGAATGTAGATACTTGCACCTGCAGGGTTTGAGGAAACTAAAAGCGTCCCTTTCGACAAGTACTTATTGAAGTAAACTAAAAAACCAAAAGCAATAAAAACGATTAGTAGAATTACGAAAATTTTTGTTTTCATACCATTCGCCTCTCTTTCAAAAATTTTTCTTACAATACACTTCATTTAAACTTGAAAATTTTCCCATATCTCTGTACAATTTTTTCTTTCCTATATATTAGACGAGAAACTCATAAAAAAGTTCCACAATTTTTGAGGAATTTTGAAAAAATCTTAAAAAGAGTAAGAAACTATCAAAAAGACATTAAATTACTACTTTTTATAGTTTTCTAAATTATCAGAGCACGATAAAGTATCTTTCGATTTAGATTCAATATACGATAACAAAAATAGAAGGATTTCTCGATTTTTTTAATTAATATTCAAATAAAATTTATTGGCTTTTTTAAATATGTCAGAGCCACATAAAAAACCATTCTGTGACTCCGAATCAATAAAGAACTATTTACCTACGCCTGTATTTGCAATGATTAGTCCGATAAAGCTTATTACAGGAGCGACAAGAGAAGTAAGAATTTGGGATATTGTAACTTTTTGAGGTCCCTTACTTCTGTTGATTGTGCCGGGAGTATGTGCTCTGGCAATACAAAAATATTATAGCATCCCGTTAAGAAAACAAATAATACCGAGAGGAATTCTATAATAATCATATATCTTTCAAAATTTTGTAGATTTTCTGACAAACCCAGACGAGTACCGGTCTTTGCGATAATATCTGCGAGGATAGTTATTATACTTATAACAATAATTGAAATGAGTGCAAAATGACTTGCCGAAAGTAATAATCCAAAAACAGCAACGATAAAGAGCCAATGTATAATTCTCTGAAACTACTGCTTGTTTTGCTATTATACGTTGTTGATCCTCCTTGCAAGATATAAAGACATTAGTAATTGTATAAACTATGAGTCCATATTGGGAAATCACAGGTTTTCCTGTAATAATAGGTGTTACCTGAAAAATAGAAAAAGATAGGAGAACTTATAGCCACTTCCGCATATCCGCTGCTCATTGCTGTGAATTGAGTAGGTGAATCCTGTCGTGTATAGTTATATGTTGAATGCCAGGTATACGCACCGCTACTCGGTGTAGTAAATGGATTGCTGAGCCAGACAAATTGCTTGAAAGATTTGTAAACATAAACTTCTGCATATACCGATTGCTGGATAACTACCGGCCTGCTTTGCTTTATTCCGTAACGCTTCCAATAGACCTGCCCAAAATACTCAGAACGAGAAAGTTGCACATACTCGTAGTGGCCTGAAGAAATATCGGAATGGGTAGCAAAAAACTCTGGATGTAACTTTTCAAATGCTTTTTCTTTGTTTATAATGTATTCTATAGCCTCGCGACGGTTTAACCCCTCAGTTTTTTCGAGCCCTGAAATAACTTCAGAAAAAGATACGGTTTTAGTGGTTTCTTTGATTAAAACAGGACACTGAATATTAATATTTTCTGGTAATGTTTTTGCATTTACCATAAAAGAAGTTAGGTAAAATACTAAAACAAAAATTATTAAAGCAGCAATTACTTTCTTCATATTTTATTTGTCTCATTGAACTAAATTTTAATTCTTTTTCAAAACTTTGCAAACAAGTTTATGTTTATGTTTATGCGCCCTGGCAAAACAGTTTTTGTTTACAAAGCACTTATTGAGGTTCGGGTTCTGGTACAGAGGTTAGCAGGTTCAGAAGGAAGTTCCAGAAGTCTGCAAAGGCAATTCTCACCGGATACTTTGCGGCTAACTTACCTTTGCT
>JALTDM010000227.1 GCA_027074135.1 Bacteroidales bacterium | reverse complement strand
GCCTTACAATATATCAAAAAGAGATAAGATAGTTAGAGATGGCGGAAAGTTCGGGAAATCAAAGCCGATAAACCTTGATTTTGGCGAGTGGGATTACGGCTCGTCGAAATGGAGAGATTATGTCCCGTTGGTTGACACACTCTTAACGGATGTTGGCGTTCTTGCTATGTTTTACGATAAAATAGAGATTGGCGTTATAGCAAGCTATCTAAATAAAATAGGGTGGAAAGTAAGGCATATCGGGATGTGGATAAAAACTAATCCCGCGCCTCAAGCGAGAAAAGTCCAATGGCAAAGCGGGAGTGAGTTTTTTCTGGTAACAACAAAAAATCATTGCTCCGGTCACCATTTTAATTACAAACTTGGGCAAAGCAAAGATTATTTCATACACAGCGTCAGCTTTAAGCATTTGCATCCGACACAAAAACCGTTGGAATTAATTAAATGGATAGCATCGTATTGGAGTTATGAGAGTGACTTGGTTTTAGACCCTTTTATAGGCAGCGGAACAACCGCCGTTGCTTGCGAGAAACTTAATCGCCGTTGGATAGGTATGGAAATCAGAGAAGAGTATTGTGAAATATCTGCTCAACGTCTTAAACAAACAACAAAACAAAAACCGTTATTTGCGTTCGGATAATTATAAGGAGGTTAACCTATGGTAAAAGAAAAGGATTACAGCACAATTTTTGGCAAGGTTCTTGGAAACCTTGAGGAATTAGCAGATGATGAAGAACAAATACCTGAGAATTATATTATCGACGAATTGGAATTGGCATTTGAGGATAACGAGGTAGATGTATCTGAGTCAAAAATAGATGACATGGCATCCGAGTTAGTTAGCGCGCTTGAGTTAAGAGGATATATAATTATATAGGATGCGGTTATGAATAAAGTCGATGAGATTGGCTTATTTCTCCTAAAACAAGAGAAAAACAAAGATAAAGCGCAGGCGTTGGCATATTCTATTAAACTACAAAAATATTTCGGACTTGTTTTGAGAGAATCGCTTGCAATAAAAAAGACTACAATAAAAGACGGACTGAAGAATGGTATTTTAACCCTATCACGCAAGGATATGACACCAAATGCTAAGGTTAGAAAAATAGCAATTACGAGCAAAAAACAGGAAGAGGTTTTACGGGAAGTTTTATCTTTTATGAACAGGAAACGTTATTATTCTCTTATTCCGCCATCCAACAAATTAATAGAACAATACAATTATGCAGAGCGTATAAGAAAAAAAATTAAAAAGGAATGCGATATAAGATTTAACTATTCTGACTTTTATAATTCTTTTAAGATTAAACAAATTATTGGTGATGATAAGATAGTTAAATTATATATGCCTGCTTGGAAAATCAAATACCCGAAAGACTATATTTGGTATAAGGACGAGTGGTTTGCTGTTAGAAAATCGTTCAACCGTCCAAAGAAAAAAGTGGAAGATTTAAAAAATACACTTAAAAGAATTGCAATGCCTGTATATATGGAAGACGCTCTTTGGCTGGTTAGTGATAATGATAATAGAAATGAAATATTGGAATTTTTCAAACAGATCCCTGTAACGGTAAAACCCCTCAATCTCGATAAAATGCTTAACAGAAAAGGGTTTGAATATATTGTTTATAATAGGGCTATTGAACTTACCATGCATTCTATATACTGGATAGCTGACAAAGATGGCAATTATTATAACTCGCCATATAACTTTATCAGATTCACTAACTATGATCTGCCTAAAGGTAAGGAACATTTAGAAACTAAAGGTTTTTTGGGTTACCATGAAGAACCAGAAGAAGGGAATATAGGAACTATAATCTCTCAAATAGGAAAAGACAATGTGGCTGGTATATTGAAAATGACAAATATAAACGTGGAAGGCGGCAGAATAATAAACATTCCGTTTAAACATGATGTTAACGAAAGTTTTGACGATTTTTCTTTTCTAAGCATAACTGCGTATGTATAGGAGGTTTTCATGTCTTTGAATTATGAAATTGTCGGGAATGATTTGCAAATGGTTATCATTAAGTTAGATCAAGACGAAA